>JAJYKC010000275.1 GCA_021788955.1 Acidobacteriota bacterium | reverse complement strand
ATCTGAACATTACGACTTACTCGTCATCGATCATCCCTTCTGCGGATACGCCGCCTCGCACGACGTTCTGCTCCCTCTTGATTCGTTCCTCCCAACCGGTTTCCTTGCCGATCAGGCAGCTAATTCGGTCGGGCGTTCCCATTCCAGCTACTTGTACGGCGGCCATCAGTGGGCGCTGGCAATCGATACCGCGACGCCTGTCGCGGGTTATCGTCCGGACCTTCTCGATCGCGCCGGCGTCGAACCGCCCCGCACATGGGCCGAACTCCTGGAACTCGCCCGCCGTGGTCTGGTGGCCGTTCCGGCTATCCCGATCGACGGCCTGATGCATTTCTACATGCTCTCGATCGCGGCCGGCGAGGAACCCTTCCAGTCAACGGATCGCGTGGTCGGCGAGGCGGTAGGCGTGCGTGCGCTTTCCATGCTCCGCGACTTAGTCAGCGCCTGCAATCCGGACTGTTTGAGACGCAATCCGATCGCCACTTGGAATCTGCTTGCCCACAGCAACTCCGTTGCTTACTGCCCTTTCGCCTACGGTTACTCGAATTACGCGCGCCGCGGCTACGGCCCCAATCCACTCGAATTCTCCGATGTGGTTCGCATCGACGCCGGCGAGCCTCTGCGCTCGACGCTGGGCGGCGCCGGACTTGCCGTTTCCTCGCGCTGCCGCCATCGTGACGAGGCCATGGCGTACTGCCAATATGTGGCCGGCGCCGCCTGCCAGCGGACGTTGTATTTCGATTCGGGAGGCCAACCGGGACACCGGCAGGCATGGCTCGACGCCGAAGTCAATCGCCGGAGTTCGAATTACTTCCGAAATACGTTGCCCGCCTTGGACCGCGCCTTTCTGCGCCCCCGTTTCGACGGCTACCTGCACTTCCAGGACTCAGCAGGTCCCGTGGTGCACAAGTATCTGTCAGGTTCGGCCCGCGCGGAAGAAACACTTCGCGAACTCGACTCGCTTTGGAGGATGCATGAAGCCGTTGAGCGGCCTGCTGATCGTGGATTTTAGCCAGTTCCTCTCCGGGCCTTCGGCCTCGCTGCGCATGGCCGATATGGGCGCCCGCGTCATCAAGATCGAGCGCGCAGAGGGCGGCGATCTCTGCCGGCGTCTCTACGTCTCCAACCTCGAGCTCGACGGCGACAGCACAATCTTCCACACCATCAATCGCAACAAAGAGAGTTTCGCGGCCGACCTGCGCAAACCCGAGGACCGCAAGGCCGTTGCCGAACTCGTCCAGCGCGCCGACGTCGTCATTCAGAATTTCCGCCCCGGCGTGATGGAGCGCCTCGGGTTCGACTATGAATCGGTCACCCGCCTCAACCCACGCGTTGTCTACGGCGAGATCACCGGATACGGCAAGTCCGGGCCGTGGCGCGACAAGCCCGGCCAGGATCTGCTCGCACAATGTCTCTCCGGCCTGCCCTGGCTGAATGGAGATGCGGACCAGCCACCGGTTCCGTTCGGACTCGCCATCGCGGACCTGCTAGCCGGCGCGCATCTTGTGCAAGGCATCCTGGCGTGCCTGGTGCGCCGCGGGATCACCGGAAAGGGCGGCCGCGTCGAGGTAAGTCTGCTCGAGTCCGTGCTCGATTTTCAATTCGAAGTTCTGACGACGCACTTAAACGACGGCGGCCAACTGCCCCGCCGCAGTGCCGTCAACAACGCCCACGCCTATCTTGGAGCGCCCTACGGCGTCTATCAGACACAGGACGGATATCTCGCGCTCTCCATGCAGCCCGTCGTGCGCCTGGGCCAGTTACTCGACTGCCCCGTCCTGCTCACTTACACCGACTCCAAAGACCTGTTCGACAAGCGCGACGAGATCAAGCAGATCCTCGTCGACCATCTCCGGAAAAACACGACCCGGCACTGGCTCTCAATCCTCGAACCGGCCGACATCTGGTGCTCGGACGTCTTTACCTGGTCCCGTCTGCTGGAACACGAGGCGTTTCAAGCCCTCGATTTCATCCAACAGGTCACCCGGCGCGAGGGCGTAACCCTGCGCACCACCCGCTGCCCTGTCCGCATCGATGGCGAAATATACAAGTCCGCCAAAGGCGCACCCGTGCTCGGGCAGGACACGGCGCAGATTCTGTCGGAACTAATGGCTCCGCCGCAGGAGGCACAGGCATGAACCCGAATCCCGATCCCGCCAAACACGGCGACATCCCTCTGTTCAACACCGAAACCTGGCTCTATGAGGATTTCGAAATCGGCTGGCGCATCCGCTCCATCCGGCGCACCATCTCCGAAGGCGAAGCGGCGCTGTTCAATTCGCTGGTGCTCGACTGCCATCCCTACGTAGCGGACGAGATCTTCGCCCGGAACGAAGGCATCTTCGGCCGCCGCCTCGTAGCCGGCTCCATGGTCTTCAGCTACGGTCTCGGCCTGATGGCGCACAACAACGTGAATACCTTCAGCTACGGCTACGACAAACTCCGTTTCATCAAGCCTGTCTTCATCGGCGACACGATTTACACCATCCGGACGAACCTCGAAAAGCACCCGAAGTATCCCACCATGGGCTTGGTGAAGGTTTCTTACGAGGTATTCAAGAACGAAGGCGAACTCGCGCTCTACTGCGAGCACTTACAAACCGTGAAGTACCGGGATCCGGCAAGTTACGTGGAGCCGGATGGGCGATGAGCCGCCGAACGTTTCGCGTCGCGGTGCGGAAGTTCGATCCGTTCGAGTCCGCCATCCGCAAGCAATGGGACACATTCGACTCAGCCGAGCGCACCGGCCTCTCGCTCGACGCGGTTCCCATGGACCTTCCCCCGCTCTCCGCGTGCGTGTTTGAAAGCGGCGGGCTCCAGCGCGGCGACTGGGATGTCGTGTTTCTCAACACCGATTGGGTCGCCTCCGCGCAGCGGCACGGCTGCCTCGCGGATCTCGCGCCGAGAATCCTCGCCGATCCTCCCGACGGCTTTCCCGGCGCCTGGCCGCCGTCCTTATTGCGACTGCAGGAGATCGACGGCCACGTGCTCGGCCTGCCGTATCATGACGGCCCCGAATGTCTGATCTATCGGACCGATCTTCTCGAAGACACCGCCGAGCAGGCCGCCTACGAATCCCGCTTCGGCGCGCCGTTGCGCGTGCCGGAAACATGGGATGAATTTCTTCAGGTCGCCCGCCACTTTCACCGTCCGGAACAACGCCGCTACGGAACTGTTTTCGCCGCCTACCCCGACGGCCACAACACCGTCTACGATTTTTGTTTGCAGTTGTGGTCGCGCGGAGGCGAGTTAAGCGGACCGGACGGCAGAATAACCCTCGACTCGCACGCCGCCCGCGAAACCTTGCAGTTTCTTCGCGAGACGATCAACGATTCCTCCGCCGTTCATCCGGCCTGCCGTGAAATGGACTCGGTGAAATCAGGCCTTGCCTTCGCCGCTGGCGAAGCCGCACTCATGGTGAACTGGTTCGGCTTCGCTTCCATGGCGCAAACCATCGCGAGTTCCGCCGTGAAAGGGAAGGTCGGCATCGCGCCGGTGCCTCACACCCACGGCTGCCAGGGACCTTCGCTGAATATCTATTGGATCCTCGGCATCGCCGCCGGCACTCCGCATCCGGACGTCGCCTGGCGCTTCCTGAAACACTGTGCCTCGCGCGAAATGGACAAGTTACTGACGCTCGAGGGAGGCATAGGTTGCCGCCGCTCCACCTGGACCGACGCCGAAGTGAACCGGACAATCCCCTTCTATCAGCGAATGGAAGCGCTGCACGCCTGCGCGCGAGAGTTACCAAGGACGCCGGAGTGGCCGCACATCGCCGAAATCATCGACGGCATGGTGATCGCCGCCATCGACTCGCCGGAGCCGGTCGCCAACATCGTCGCATCGGCCCAGCAGTCGCTCAACGCGCGCCGAACCGGCTCTTAGCCCTCCGGAAGAAGTTCCGGCAGAATCTCGCCGGCGCGTCCCCGCAACGATATCGTCACGTCCTCCGAGTACGGCGTCTCTTCGAGCTTCACTTCAATCACCGCGGCGCCGCCTTCCCGCGCCACATCAATCAACCCCGCGGCCGGATACACCACCGCCGAAGTCCCGGCCACCAGCAATACTTCGCACTCGCGCACGGCCCGCTCCGCTTCCTGCCAGATTTCATAAGGCAACGCCTCGCCGAACCATACGACGCCCGGCCGCATCAGCGCACCGCAGCGGCATCGCGGAGGCAGTTCTGGCAGCGGCACACGCTCATCCCGGCGCTCCGTTCCGCATTCGGCACAACGCAGAGTCCAGATGTCGCCATGCAACCGCAGCACACGCCGGCTGCCCGCCCGTTCATGCAAGCCGTCGACATTCTGCGTCACAAGCGTGAACCCCGGCGTTCGTTCTTCAAACCGCGCCAGCGCAATGTGCCCGGCGTTGGGCTGCGCGCCGGCGCACAGGGAACGTCGCCAGTCGTACCACTCCCATACCAGCTTAGGTTCGCGCGCGAATGCCGCGGGCGTGGCCAGTTCCTCGGCGCGAAATTGTTTCCAGAGTCCGCCCGCAGCGCGAAAGGTCGGAATGCCGCTCTCCGCCGAGATTCCCGCGCCCGTAAGCGCGACAATCCTGCCCGCAACCCGCAGAAGTTCGCGTCCCCGATGAATCAGTTGGTCGTCGTCGCCCGTTCGGCCCTCTGAAAGATCTTCTTCAGCTTCGTGATCGCGACATTGATCTCCCGCTCGCCCATGATGTAAGGCGGCAGGAACCGCAGCACCGTATCGTGCGTGCAGTTAATCAGCAGACCCGCTTCAAGCGCATCCAGCACCATCTGCTTGCCGGGCCGGTCCAGGTCCACCCCGATCATGAGCCCTTCGCCGCGCACTTCCTTGATGAACGGGAAGCGCTGCGCGAGGTCCCGCAAACGCGAGCGGAACAGTTCGCCCATCTGCCGGATCGAAGGAAGCAGCCCTTCCAGCACATCGAGAAACTCCAGGGCCACGCGGCACGCCAGCGGCCCGCCACCGAAAGTCGAACCA
>JAJYKC010000274.1 GCA_021788955.1 Acidobacteriota bacterium | reverse complement strand
CTGCAAATCGACGCCCTCCTCTACCTCGCCGCCGTGCTCCTCATCCTGACTTCCAAATACTGAAATGACCCTCGGTGCCATAGCATTCGCCATCTTGCGATTCCTCGTCTGGGAAGCCGCCATGTTCGGCGCGTCCCTGCGCCTCGCCCGCCTGATCCCCTGGCGCGCCGTGGAAGAGCAATGGCTCGCCGTCTTAGCCATCGACATCACTCTCGAATCCTCCATCGCGGCCGTCCTCTCCTTTGCCGGCTGGAATTCGCCGGGGGCTTATTGGATCGTCTGTGCCCTGGCCTTGCTGGCGTGGATCGGGCTGAAGAAACCAACCCAACCAATAGCGCCCGTGCCGCAAGTCGCTCTCCTCGCCCCGCTCTTCCTCCTTGCCTTCAAACCCGTCGAGGAAATCGATTCCATCAATTACCTGCACTACCTGATCGATTGGATGGCCAACCGCGCCACGCCCTACACCTTCGCCACCAACTACGTAGCCTTCTGGGAGCTTGGGTTCGTCCCCACCTGGATGGTCACCGGCGTAGATCTCTTCTTCCCGCTCCTGGCCCTGAAATCGGTGCTCATCCTCGCGTTGGCCTGCATTCTGGTCGGCCGCGAGTTCGGCCTGCGCGGCCCGCTGCTTGCGTGGACGGTTTTCGGCGCCCTGGTCACGCGTCACCTCTGGTACGAATACTCCGGCGTCCCCACGCTGAAAAACGACGTCCTCCACGGCGCCGGCTTCGTGCTCCTGCTGCTGGTCCTGCTGCGCGCCAAGCGCCTCGCCGCCGCCGATATCGCTCTCCTCGCCTTCGCCCTGGCCTTCGTCAACGTCAAATACACCGGCATCTTCCTCTGCGCCCTCGCCCTCCCCCTGCTCCTCTGGGCCAAGCGTCCCCGCCTGCCCAGCGCGCGAAGCGCGCTGCCCGCCGGTGCCGTCTGTCTCTTCTTCCTCCTCACTTCCGGCCACTATTACCTCCACACGCTCCTCCAGCACGGCAGCCCGTTCTATCCCTTCCAGATCAACCTCGGCCCCATCCACCTCCCCGGCACGGCAGACCTCTCCTACAGCTCCATCGCTTACAACCTCCGCGATCCCCGGCTCTGGCGCGCGCTCTTCTGGCCCGCCGGAGGCATCTCCCCCATGGGCCTGCTTTTCCCGCTGATCCTCGCCGCCATCCTGCCGGTCACCCTCTGGCGCACCGTCCGGCACCGCGATGCCGCCGCTTTCTTCCTCCTCTGCGGCTGGCTGCTCTATTTCCGCTCGGTCTACAGCGCCTGCGCCGCGCCCCGCGATCTGGCCTTCATCCTCAACGGTCTGAATTCCGTCCGCTACGTGGATGGCGCCCTCGCCGCCAGCGAACTGTATCTCATCGCGCTGATCGCCCGCTGGACCTGGGCTGCCGCACCCCTGCTGGCCGTCAACACCGCCAGCCGCCTCTGGCTGCTCTATTCCAAGCTCCCGCTGGCCCTCTTCCCCCTCTGGCTGATCGCCGCCACCACCCTGCTCCTGTTCCTCGCCGCCCGCCGCAGCCTCGCCCTGGCGCTCGCCTGCACACTCCTCGCCTGCCCCTTCATCGTCGAGCGAAACCGCGTGTTATGGACCACTTACTGGAATAATGTGAAACCATCGCTTGAATCCATTCGCGAGCGCCAACGCCGTCCCCGTCTCGCCGAACTCGCCCTCGAAGACGGCGGTTACTTCGCCGGCCACGTCGTCGCTGCGGGCAATCCGGTACATCCCGAAGTCCGCGCCCTGTCCCCCGGCGAGCTTGCCGCGCTGCCCGCCGCCGCCCTCCCGGAATACCTCGCCGTCATGCCCACCCCCGGCTCCGCTGCTGCCGCCACATGGCGCTCCCAATACGGCCCGCAACTGGCTAAATTGGGTTATCGCCTCGTGGTAAACGGCACGCTGGCCGCGATTTATCGCCGGTAATTTCCGGTAGAATGGTGACAGAGCGCACCAGCAGCTCCAGCCGTGATCCTGCCGCCGGTCGACCCAAATCTCGAAGCGCAGCCCTTTTCCGAGCAACCTCCGCTCCGCGATGATACCCATTTCGCCGCTGGCAAGATCGCCGTCTTCCAATACTCCGCCGTCGCCATTTTCCTGTTCCTGATCTCCGGCTTCTGGAAGCTGCAAGTCCAGAATCCCCAGATCTACGACGAGCGCGCCCAAGCCAACAGCATTAAGTCCGTTCCCATCCCCGCTCCGCGCGGCCGCATCCTCGACCGCGACGGCCGCATCATCGTCGACAGCCATTCCTCGTTCAGCCTGCTGCTCGCCCGCGAATCGCTCAAGCTCGAGCATCTCCGCCCCATCGCCGCCGGCCTCGACCTCGACTACGACGATCTCTACGCCCGCGTCCAGAAATTCAAGTCGCAGCCGAAATATGTCCCCATCGTCGTCAAGGATGAGCTTTCGCCCGCCGATATCGCCTTCGTCGAATCGCACCACGATTTCTTCCCCGAGATGGTGCTCATCCAGGCGCAGCGCCGTCTCTATCCGCAGAACGGCATGCTCGCCCACGTCATCGGATACACCGGTGAAATCAGCGAAGATGAACTCGACAATCCCGAGTTCGCCAAGTTCAACCCCGGCGACGTCATCGGCAAATTCGGCATCGAGCGCGAATACAACGACACGCTCATGGGCGTGGACGGCCAGCGCCAGGTCGTTGTCGATAACCGTGGCCAAGTGCACCAGGTGCTCGCCATTAAGCCCGCCGTTCCCGGCCATGACGTGAAGCTCACCATCGACCTGGATCTCCAGGTCGTTGCCGAGCTCGCCATGGACTCGCCCGATAACGAGTTGCACGTCGAGCATAAGAACGGCGCCGTCGTGGCGCTCGATCCGCGCACCGGCGAAGTCCTCGCCATGGTCAGCCGCCCCACCTTCGATCCCAATAAATTCGCCGTCCGCATCAAGCCCAGAGACTGGAAAGAAATCGTCGATAATCCCAACCATCCGCTCATGAACAAGGCCATCCAGGCGCAGGCGCCCCCCGGCTCCACATTCAAGCCCTTCACTGCCTTGGCCGGCCTCGAAAGCGGCGCCATCGACGACAAGTACACCGTGGATTGCCGCGGCGGCGTGGCCCTCTATGGCCGCTTCCAGAAGTGCTGGGTCTATCCCCGCGGACACGGCCGTGTGCAACTGGTCCGCGGCATCGTGGTTTCCTGCGATACCTACTTCTACACCATCGCCGCCAAAATGGGCATCGACAACCTCGCCTTCTACGGCGACCTGGTGGGCTTCGGCCACTCCACCGGCATTGACCTGCCCCACGAAGCCTCCGGAGTCATGCCTTCGCCCCAGTGGAAAATGCGCAATTACCGCGAGAAGTGGTGGGCCGGTGAAACCCCCTCGGTGGGCATCGGCCAGGGCGCCGTCACTGTCACGCCGCTGCAATTGGCCCGCGCGCTCTCCGGCGTCGTCGAGAGCGGCGTGTGGCACCGTCCGCGTCTGGTCGCCACCGAGCCCGACAAGGTGGTGAAGTGGAGCTTGAACCCCGCCAACGTAAAGGACGTTATCGACGGCATGTACGGCGTGGTCAACGAGCCCGGCGGCACCGGCATCCGCGCCAAACTCCCCAACATCAGCGTCTGCGGCAAGACCGGCACCGCCCAGCTCAGCTCCGAGGCCTATGCCAAGGCCGCCGGAAAGCGCACCAGCGATGACGATGCCTGGTTCGAAGCCTTCGCCCCCTGCGAGAACCCGGAGATCGTCGTGGTGACGATGTTCGAAAAATTCCCCGGCCACGGCCAGTACGCCGCGCCCATCTGCCGCGATATCATCAAAGCCTATTTCGACAAGAAAATTCGCCTGACGATGCTCAACCAGCGCCGCCAGGCCATGGAAGCCAAGGCGGCCGCCATGACCACCCTGGGCCTGCCGGGCCCCCACTCCGAAACCGTGCCCGCCGTCAAGCCCGCGCTCCCTCCCGCTGAGCCCCCGCCCGCCGCGCAGTCCCCGGCCCCTACAGCGGCCCCCACGGGCGCCCCCGCGCATTCGCCGACCGCTGTGCCGCCCCAAACCCCTAGCCCCCAACCCCCAGCCCCCAATGGGGGTGCCGCCCAATGAGCCGCTATCTCTCCCTCCGCGACCTCGACTGGGTGCTGCTCGTCATCGTCACCATCATCTGCGGCGTCGGCGTCGTGCAGATTTACAGTGCCACGCTGGATACCGGCTTTCACAACGCCTGGTGGAAGCAGATCGTCTACATCTGCGGTGGCTGGCTGCTGCTGTGGATCGTCCTCGCCATCGACTATCACTCCCTCATGCACCACGTCTGGTCGCTCTACGCCGCCTCCGTGGTGGCGTTGCTGGTCACCGCGGCCGTCGGCGACATGGTCTTCGGCTCCAAACGCTGGATCCCCCTCCCCGGCGGCGTGCATCTACAGGTTTCCGAATTTGTCAAGCTGGTTATAATATTACTAGTAGCCCGCTATCTGACCGAGCTGAAAACAGACGAGTTGGAAATTCGGGAAATGCTCAAGCTGGCGGGGCTGGTGCTGGTTCCAACGGCACTGGTGCTCAAACAACCGGACCTGGGTACATCGCTTACGTATATCGCCATCCTGGTCGTAGGCGCGTTCCTGGCCGGTCTGCGGTGGAAGTACGTGGCCGCCATTGCAGTCGTGACGCTGCTCGTGCTTCCGGTGAGTTGGCATTTCCTAAAGGATTATCAGAAAGCACGGCTGGTGAGTTTCATGGATCCGGATCGCGACCCGCAGGGCACTGGATATCAGTTGATCCAGTCCCAGATCGCCGTTGGATCGGGCGGGATGTTCGGAAAAGGCATTACCAAGGGAACTCAGACCCAGCTTCGCTTTCTACCCGTGCCACACACGGACTTCATCTTCTCGTCCTTCGCCGAGGAGCATGGATTCGTGGGGGTCGTGGTAATGTTGTCGTTGTATTTTGTGATGATCATGCGCATTGTCCAGAATGCGCAGACGGCGCCCGACCGTGCCGGCATGTATATTTG
>JAJYKC010000273.1 GCA_021788955.1 Acidobacteriota bacterium | reverse complement strand
GCCGCTGCAGATGCACTGGGTATCGGTGCACATGGAATACGGCGAGACGCTGCTTGCCGAGGCGAGCCTGAATGCGGGGCGGCGGAAGGAAGTGCTGGAGGAGCTGCGGAAGTACGCGGCGCCGGTCCGGGTTGCCGCCATTGAGGCGGACCTGGAAGAAGGGAACGCGCGGGGAGCGCTGGAGCAGACGATGCCCTCGGAGATGTATTTCATGGCCGAGGATATGAGCATGGAGAAGGCGAGCCGGGGGGAGAAGCTGGCGGTGGAGATCCGGCGGGAGGCCGAGGAAGCGCCGGGGCAGTTGAACCGGGAGGCGATTTCGAGGGCGTTTGGGACGCCGAAGCCGATGCTGGCGAATTCATTTGAACCGCAGTTGCTGAGCCTGCGGACGTTTCCGGCGCTGATGGGATATTCGAGCCGGATTCTGGCCGAGAGCTGGGAGTCGAGCGGCTTGTACTATGCGGCGCTCGCCGACGACCTGCATCTGCGGCCGGCGCAGTTGAACGTGCTGGTGCCGGAATGGACGAGGGCGACGGTGGAACATATTTTCGCGACACACCTGGAGGACTGGCCGGCGCTGTTGCGGAGCTTGCGGATGGTGGGGGCGCAGGCTCTGACGGAGGCGGATAAGGGACGGACGGCCACTTCGGCCGGTGGATACTGAAATTGGATTGGGGCCGGGTTTTGCGGAGGAAGCCTTGAAGTATCTGTACATAGCGGCGGCGCTGGCATTCGCGGCGGGAACGGCGATCGTGTGGTCCCAGGAGCGACCTACGTTCCGGGTGAAGGTAGATCTCGTGGTGCTCAGCTTCGAGGTGACCGACAACAAGGGCCACTACGTGAACGGGCTGAAGCCGGGCGACTTCAAGATATACGAAGACGACATTCCGCAGAAGATGAACACGTTCGGCGAGGGCAACAAGCCTCCGGTGCAGGTGCTGGCCGATGGGACGACGCGTCCGTTGGCGGTGGGCGGGGAATTCGCGGACAACAAGCCGCAGGCCGTGGGACGGGGCGACATCAGCACGGAGGCGTTTGTCGGCACGAACGTATTTGTGCTGTTCGACACGAGTAACTACATGTACCGGGGATTTGTGTACGCCTCCGACGCGATCAAGGATTTTGTGCGCGGGCTGGACCGGGCGGATTCGGTGGCGGTCTACACGTTCAGCCGCAACTTATCGCGGGCGGCTCCGCTGACGCGGGAGCGGGGGAATGCGATCTTCGGGCTGGGGAACGCGGTGGCCGGCGACGATTCGGCGTTGTATAATTCGCTGCTGCTGACGCTGCGGGATGCGGCGAAGGTTCCGGGGCGCAAGGTGGTGATCGTGTTTTCGAACGGGCCGGACAACGCGAGCATGGTGGCTCCCGACGACGTGCGGGCGGTGGCGGAGGACGAGGGGATTCCGATCTACGTGATCTCGACGAGCGAGGTGAACAAGGATCCGGTTTCTTCGACGGTGTTCCGGCGGATAGCGACGCAGACGGGCGGGAAGGCTTATTTCGCCAAGACGTGGCAGCGGCAGGTGGAGGCGTTCGAGTCGATCCGCGAGGACCTAGGGAACAGCTACACGGTGACTTACTATCCACAGCCGAACCCGAACGAAGGGTTCCGGAACATCCGGGTCGAGATTGTTTCGGATGCGGCAAAGAAGTACCGCGTGCGAGCGAGGCCGGGGTATCGGCCGCGCGGGGGGTTCTGAAGAGGAAGGTAGAAGACACTCAGGCCGACTGGGTCTGGCGGACCTTCGGCTGCAGCCAGCGAGAAGGCTGAGAGCTTTTTTTCACTCGTGCGCAACTTTTGTCCCCACGGGACGTGTTAGAGAAGTGTGTACGAAAGAGTCCAGCGGGGCTGAATCATGAAGACTTTGTTTCTTTTGCTTGCACCGCTCGTGCTTGCCGTCGGGCAGCCTGCCATTCCGGTGATGAGCGACACCGCCGCGGCGCGGTTTCTCGATCAGGCCACATGGGGGCCGACGCCTCAGTCCATCGCTCAGCTTCAGCAGATGGGGATCGCGGATTGGCTGAAAGCTGAGTTCGCGATGAATCCGTCCGACCTGCCGAACATGCCTGTGATCGGGCCGACCGGCAAGCCTTACACGGCGCTGGCCGACGTGCAGCGGGCGTTTTTCGTGAATGCGCTCACCCAGCCTGATCAGCTCCGCCAGCGGGTTGCGTTCGCGCTGAGCGAAATCTGGGTGGTCAGCCAGCTTGGCGGCGTGAACTACGCCTACGCGTTCCCACCTTATTGGCGCATCTTCCGGGACAACGCGTTCGGGAACTACCGCGACATTATTGAGGCGGTGACGCTGAGTCCGGCGATGGGGCGGTATTTGAACATGGCCAACAACAACAAGGCCGACCCGTCCGGCCGCACCTCGGCGAACGAAAACTACGCCCGGGAGTTACTTCAGCTTTTTACCCTGGGGTTGACGCAGTTGAACGCCGACAGCACGCCGGTGGTGGATTCCAATAACAACCCCGTGCCCACCTACGACGAGGCCGTGATTCCTCAGATGGCCAAGGTGTTCACGGGATGGACGTATCCGGCCGCGCCGAAGCACAAGGCGGGCGCGAACAATCCGCCGTACTACATGGGGCAGATGTATGCGGTGGACTTCAATCACGACGAGACACAGAAGAATATTTTCGGCGGCAATGTAATTCCCGCCGGGCAGACCGCCGAACAGGATCTGCAGATGACGCTCGACGATCTGATGAACCAGCCGACGATGGCGCCGTTCGTCTGCGAGCAGTTGATCCAGCACCTGGTGACCAGTAACCCGAGTCCGGCTTATATCGGGCGTGTGTCGAATGTGTTTTTGAACGACGGCAACGGCGTCAAAGGAAATATGAAGGCCGTAATTCAGGCGATTTTGACCGATCCGGAAGCGCGCGCCGGGGACGAGCCGTCCTCGGTGACCGCGACGGCGGAGACCTTCGGCCATCTGCGGGAGCCGATCCTGTTTCTGGCGGACATCCTTCGTGGTCTGGACGCTACACTGGGCAATTCGAGCGCGATTCAAACTTATGCGGCGCAGCTTGGCGAGGATCTGTTCCGCGCTCCGAGCGTGTTCAGCTACTTCTCGCCGCAGTACCGGCTGACCAACGGTCTGCTGGCGCCCGAGTTTCAGCTTGAGTCGACCGCGGCAGCGTCGTTCCGGGCCGACATTGTGAATCGCGTCCTTTACGGCAAGCTCGATGCGAGCACAAAGGTCGATTTGAGTCCGTTCGTCGCGAAGGCGGGCGACGCCGCTTCGCTCACCGGTTATATCAGCTACGTGTTCTTCCACCACGCGATGCCGGCGGCGGTGGCCCAGCAGGTGGAGGCGGCTGCCGAAGCGCAGACGACGGCGCTCGCCAAGGCGCAGGCGGCGCTGTACGTAGCGCTGACTTCGAGCGAATACCAGGTTGTGCAATAGGAGGCGAAAATGACTTCTCGTCGCGGATTCATTCGGGCTGGATTGACGACGGTTGGGACGCTGGCGCTGCGTCCGTTCGGGCTGCTGCCGGCGATGGCGCAGAGCACGTCGAACTATCGCGCGCTGGTGTGCGTGTTTCTGTTCGGCGGGAACGACAGCAACAACACGGTGGTGCCGATGGACGACACAAGTTTCCAGGCCTACACCACCCTGCGCGGCGGCCTGGCTCTGCCGGCAAGCCAACTTACCGCACCGGTGCTGAGCGTCTCCGGCGCGCCCTACTCTTTCCATGGCAAGCTGCCGGGCCTGGCGAACCTGTTCGGCTCGAAGGAACTCGCGGTAGTGGCCAACGTCGGCTCGCTGGTGCAGCCGCTCACGCGCGCGCAATACCAGCAGGCGCAGGCGCCGATTCCGAACAATCTGTTCTCTCACTCGGACCAGCAGTTACAGTGGCAGACCTCCGTTGCCCAGGGCCACAGCCCCACAGGTTGGGCCGGACGGGCGGCGGACTACATTGCCGGGCAGAAGATCAATACGTCGGACTTTCCCGTATTTCTCTCCGTTTCCGGAAACGTCCTCGAAGGCGCGGGCGCGAGCTCGCAGCCGGTCGCGGTGACGCCGGGGCAGTCGCTCCTGCTGCAGGGCTTCAACAATTCGAAAGGCTCGCAGGCGCGGCTGGACGCGCTGACGACGCTGCTCACCGCCGACACAGGCGTGAGCCTCGTGCAAGCGGCCAACCAGGTGATGGCCAACAGTATGGCCGACGCGCAGGCGCTCACCAACGCGCTCGGCAAGGCTCCCACGCTCAAGACGCAGTTCCCTAAGACGAGCCTCGGAGCGCAGCTTCATCAGGTGGCGCAGATTATCAGCGTGCAGTCCGGGCTTGGGATGAACCGGCAGATTTTCTTCTGCTCGCTCGGCGGCTTCGACACGCACGTCAGCGAACTGGAGACGCACAACGCGCTTTACCCGCAGGTGAACGACGCGCTCATCGCCTTCTACAGCGCGACGCAGGAGCTCGGGCTTGCCGATCAGGTGACGACGTTCACCGAAAGCGACTTCAGCCGCACCTTCCAACCCACGACCGGCGACGGCAGCGACCACGCCTGGGGCAGCAACCAGCTTGTGTTCGGCGGCGCGGTTTCCGGGGGACAGATTTACGGGCAGTTCCCGACGTTCGAGCTGTCGGGTCCCAACGATGCCGACACGCGCGGCCGCTGGATTCCGACGACGGGGGTCGACCAATACGGCGCCACGCTCGCGTCCTGGTTCGGCATCCCCAACAGCGCGCTTTCGACCGTGTTCCCGAACCTGGCGAACTTCCCCAGTGCGAAGCTCGGCTTCGTGGGGTGAAGCGTCCTCACACCTTCAGCTTCTCCCGCGCGAAGACCAGGCAGGTGCGGACGTTGGCGTCCTCTTCGGCCAATTGCTGCTGGCGGGGAAGGTTGCTCACCACGGGCAGCGGCGTCGCGCTTTGGTAGTCGTGGACGAGGCGCAGGGTGCGGGCAAGGTAAATGCCGCCGCGGTCCGGGAAAGTCGTCCAGTAGGCGTCGTTCAAACA
>JAJYKC010000272.1 GCA_021788955.1 Acidobacteriota bacterium | reverse complement strand
GTCGAAGAACTCGCTGGAGAGATTTTTCGGGTTCGGGCGGTACCAGACGGGGGGGTCGTAGGAGCCGGCGATGTCGACGCAGCAGCGCGCGCCGACTTCCTGGGCGAGGTGGCAGCGCTCGATGACGTAGGCGAGGTTGGCGCGGCGTTTGGCGTCGTCGGGGTCGAGCATGTTTTTCCACGCGCCGACTTCGGCGATAACGACGTTCTGTGCGGCGAAGGCTTTTTCGATGGCGCGGATGCGGGCGGTGTCGGTGGGTTCGGCCTGGGGGCAGTAGGCGGCGGCGTAGCCGAGGCGGCGGTGTTCGCGGGCGAGTGCGTCGGGGTCGCCGGTGGAAAGAAAGACGGGGCCACCGAGCAATATGGGCGTGGAGGCGGCTTGGAGGGCGCCGGCGGCGGCAACGGCCAGGAATGCGCGTCGGCTCAACGTGGAAGGGGAAGAGTTCATGAGACGTTCTTTTTGTACTCGTTAACTATGTAGTCGCAGGCGCGGACGGTGAGCGCCATCATGGTGAGCGTCGGATTCTGGCAGCCGCTGGAGACGAAGGCCGCGCCGTCGGTGACGAAGACGTTGGGGACTTCGTGGCACTGGTTGTACTTGTTGAGGACGCTGGTTTTCGGGTTGTTGCCCATGCGCGCGGTGCCGGTTTCGTGGATGCACTGGCCGAAGAAGGAGTACTCGCCGGTCATGCGGACGTCTTTTGCACCGGCGGCTTCGAGCATGGCGGCGGCCTGTTCGCGCCCGTCTTGCCAGAGGCGCTTTTCGTTCTCGGACCACTCGGCGGAAATCTTCAGGATGGGGATGCCCCAGGCGTCGGTTCGGGTTTGATCGATTTCGACGTGATTTTCGCGGCGGGCGAGACTTTCGCCCCATAGGCCGAGAGACATGCGGTAGCGGCCCTTGCGGACGGCGTCTTTGTAGGCCTGGCCGAAGCCGGGGGCGCCGAAATCAAACGCCGGGGAACTGCCGCCCTGATAGCCGTATCCGCGGATGAAGCCGTTGGTGGATTTCTCGGTGACGTTGCGGAAGCGGGGAACGTAGATGCCGTTGGGGCGGCGGGGCGAGCCGATCCAGGGGCGGGCTTCGAGCGTGGGGAGGATGCCGTCGGCCGCGCCGTGGAAAATGTTGTCCATGAGGTAGTGGCCGAGGGCGCCGCTCGAGTTGGCGAGGTTGGAGTTGAGGAGCAGGCGCGTGGATTCGAGCGTGGAGGCGCAGAGGAGGATGACTTTGCCGTGGGCTTCGTGTTCTTCGCGGGTGTTGGAGTCGATGTAGGAGACGCTGGTGGCCTTACCGTCTTTGGAGTTGACGCGGGCGGCGATGGAGTCGGTGAGCAGGGTGAGGCGGCCGGTGCGGACGGCGTCGGGGATGGTGGTGGTGACGCTGCTGAAGTAGGAAGAGGTTACGCAGCCGCGTTCGCAGGGGCCGCAGTAGTGGCAGGCCGGGCGGCCGTTGTGCGCGCGAGTGAGGACGGCGGTGCGGCCAATGGTGACGACGCGTTTCATTTTCTCCATGACGGCTTTACGGAGTTGGAGTTCGCCGCAGGTCATGGGCATGGGCGGGAGGAAGACGCTGTCGGGGAGTTGCATGAGGCCTTCGGCCTGGCCGGAGATGCCGACATAGCGCTCGACGCGTTCGTAGTAAGGGACCATCTCCTCGTAGGTGATGGGCCAGTCGTCGCCGTAGCCGTCGTGGGAGGCGGCTTTGAAGTCGATGGGGCTGAGGCGGTAGCTTTGGCGGCCCCAGCTTAGCGAGCGTCCGCCGAGGGCGCGCTGGCGGATCCAATGGAATGGCTTGGCCTGGGTGTAGGGGTTTTCCAGGTCGTTGACGAACCACTTGTAGTTGAACTCATTGCAGGCGGGGCAGGTGATCTGGATGGGACGTTGTTCGGCGATGCGGGGCGAGTGGCCGAGGTAGGGAACCGACCAAGGCTGTTTGTGTTCGGTGAAATCGCGGGGGGTGACTTTCTTGCCGGCTTCGAGGAGGGCGACATTGAGGCCGGCTTCGGTGAGCTGTTTAGCGGCCCAGCCGCCGGTGGCGCCGGAGCCGACGACGACGGCGTCGAAGATTTGAGGGGAGGGGGCGAACCAAGCCATGACAAGCCAGTATATCGACGTGGGGAGGGCGTGGAGCGGGCGGAGGGGGGTCCGTCCAGTGAGAAGGCGAGGTTTGGGGGTCGTGCTCGAGGGGGAATGAAGGTTTGAGACGGGCCGACGCTCCGTCGCGGTGGCGGCTCGGCCATGCGGTCGCCGTTCGGGGTCGCGCGAGTTGGTGATGGCGGGTCGGTCTTGATCGTTCGCGCGTACGGTGGTGCGTTGCGCACCGGGGTTCAGGCGGCTTGGGGGCGACTGAGCCGATCGGGAAGCGGGTGACGCCGCCATGGCCGCCGGTTCCGACGATGAGGTGGGGCCCTTTTCGGGGATCTGTTTTGCCGCCTCTTCGATATCGCGCGAGGCCGGCTTGCGTTCTTCTTCGAGGGAGCCGTAGTAGCAGGCTGCTTCGGCGTTGAAGCGGCCACGACCGCCGGAGGACTTCGTCGCTCAGCGCCGCTGAGAAGCTCCGCCTCCCGCACCGCTCCCCTCCGCATCGACACACCAATGCTTCTTCGCCGGAGCCTCCGAAACGGCTGCAGGCCGCGTGGGCGGATTGTACCCGATTCGCTGTAGACGTATACTTAGAAGCGGAAAAGCGGGTTTCGCCGCGGCCCGCCCCCGATAAAGAGGCCGCATTCCAGAGGTGCCTACATGGCTCGTGGTTGGGAAAGCAAGTCAGTGGAAATGCAGGTCGAGTCCACTGAAAGCGCCCGTGACAGGAGCGCTGCGCTCGACCTCAGCGAATCGCAGATTGCCCGCGCGCGGGAGAGAGAGAGTCTCGATTTGTCCCGGCGGAGGGTGCTGCATGATCTTGAGAAGGCTAGTCATCCGCGTTACCGGAAGGTTTTGCTGGACTCGCTTGCGTATCTCGAAGGGAAAATGAAACTTCTTGACGACGATGTGACGTCATGAGGTGCATGGGTGGACGGATTGCGCGCTTGGCTGCCGGGGCCATTTTGGCGTTGGCGCCCGTTGGGGCGCAGGTCATTGGAGGGCCTTATCCCGGAGGGCCGATGCCGGGCACATATCCTGGCGGATATCCGCCGGTAATGTACCCACCCGGGGCAGAGGTGGGACTGCCGTTTCCTCATAAGAAGGGCAAGAAAGACGACCAAAATCAGAACGATGACGATACGCAGAAGACGAGCGGCGTCATCAAGCAGAAGAAGAGCCGGGAAATGCTGGTAGATACAGCGGACAAGCGGACGTTCACCTTCAAGCTGGACAACGACACGAAATATCTGGACGAGGCAGGTAAGGAAGCCAAGGCGGACGTGTTTCAAGCGGGCAAGCGTGTGGATGTGACGTCGACGCAGGACGAGAAGGGTCACTATTTAGCCAAGACGGTCCAGCTTTCGGCCTCCGATACGAAGCAGGCGTCGAACGGTCCGACGATGGCGCGTAACGCGCCGCCGCCAGCGCCGAGACCGCAAGGGAGCGCGTCGCCGTCTCAGGCTTCCGCGCCACAGCAGGCGGCCGCGGATCCGGCCCCTCCGACGACGGTGGTGACGCCGGACACGGATGACGACAACGCTCCGGTTTTGCGCCGCGGAAAACCCAAGCCGTCGGCGCATGATCATGACCTGGAGAACCAGGTGGCTCAGGACGCCAGCGCGGCGCCGGCTCAGACGGCGGCCAACTATCCGCGCCCTGGGCTGACGCCGCCGGACAAGCCGTTCGACCCCGGTCCGCCGCCGGCGGGAACGGCAGCGCCTCCGCCGCGTATTACCGATCCCCGCGCGGCGCTGGTCGAGAAGGCGAGGGAGGTGGCGTTCGACACCACGGACAAACTGCCCAATTTTATCTGCGAGCAGTTCACCACGCGATACGTGAGCCAGACTACTCCGGCGTCGTGGACGGCACAGGACGTCGTGTCGGCGAAGGTGATCTACGAAGACGGGAAAGAGAGTTATCAGAATATCTCGGACAACGGGCGGCCGATGAAGGACTTCTTCGAAGGCGGGGACGGGGCGTGGTCGAAGGGGGAGTTTGGGACGATTCTGCGGGACATTTACGACCCATCGTCGGCGGCGCGGTTTCACTACGCGACGGAGACGCAGATTCATGGTCTAACGTCCGCGGTTTACGACTATACGATTGAGCAGCCGAACTCGCACTGGATGATTCAGGCGACGGGGCAGAAGTACAACCCGGCGTCGCGCGGGTCGGTTTGGGTGGACAAGCAATCGGGCAAGACGCTGCGGATCGAATCGTCAGCGATCGGGCTGCCGAAGGATTTTCCGCTCGACACGGCGGAAACGGCGGTGGATTACGATTTCGTGGCGATCGGGACGAAGCGGGTGGTGCTGCCGGTGCGTTCCGAGGTGCTGATGTGCCAGCGGGGCACGCCGATATGCACGCGGAACGTGATTGAGTTCAGGAACTATCACGAGTTCGGCGCCGACACGAACGTCAAGTTCGGTCCCTGATCGGGATGCCGAAAGCCGGCCAGTAGCGCTCCGGGAGACTTTCGGGCTTCATATTTCGGTTGAGGAAGATGTGGCGGGTGGAGCCGGTGGCGAGCAGGTCCTGTCCGCGGCGTATCTCGTATTGGAATTCGATCATGCGGCGGTTGGCGCTTCCGATGGTGGTGCGGACGGCGATTTCTTCGTCGTAGCGGGCCGGCGCGAGGTAGCGGCACTGGGCGCCGGCGACGGCGAGGTAGAGGCCGGTTTCGAGTTCCAGGTCGCGGTAGACGATGCCGGCGGCTCGGCAGTATTCGGCGCGGCCGACTTCCATCCAAACGAAATAGTTGGCGTAGTAGACGAGCCCCATCTGATCGGTTTCGGCGTAGCGCACGCGGAGGCGCGTTTCGTGAACGGTCATGCGGGGGCGATTATAGCGCGGGTGGCGGCGGGGGCTGGGAGAAAGGCGGGCGGTATGCTGGGGAGGAACGGGCGATGGG
>JAJYKC010000271.1 GCA_021788955.1 Acidobacteriota bacterium | reverse complement strand
GCCGTGGGTCTGGCCGGTTGCGCGCTGGCGGTGTATCTGGCGGTGGGCGGAGCCATCGGAAGCGAGTTCCTGCCGCACCTCGATGAAGGCGCGCTGTGGGTGCGCGGAACGCTCGCCCCGAGCACAGGCCCCACCGAGAGTATCCGGCTCGCTAACCAGGCGCGGCTGCTTCTGTGTTCGTTTCCCGAGGTCAAGCAGTGCACCAGCCAGTCCGGCCGGCCGGACGACGGCACCGACACGACGGGCTTTTTCAACACCGAGTATTTCGTCGACCTCAAGCCCTCGGCCGAATGGCGTCCGGCGTTCCACGGGAACAAGGAGTTAGTGATCGCCGCGATGGATAAGGAACTGGAGAAAATACCGGGAGTCATCTGGAACTTCTCGCAGCCCATCGCCGACAACATGGAAGAAGCCGTTAGCGGCGTCAAGGGCCAGCTCGCCACCAAAATCTACGGCGACGATCTTCACTTACTCGAAGAGAAAGCCGACCAGATGGTGTCGATTATGCGCACCGTGCGGGGAATCGCCGACCTCGGCGTATTCCGCGCCCTGGGCCAGCCGAATGACAACTTCATTGTGGACCGCCAGGCCGCGGCGCGTTATCAGTTGAATGTTTCCGACGTGCAGGATGCGGTTCAGACTGCGGCGGGCGGGAATGCGCTTACTCAGGTATTGCAAGGCGAGCAGAGATACGACTTAGTGCTGCGATATCTTCCCCGGTTCCGGAGCACAAAGGAAGCGCTCGAAAATGTCCGCATCCTGGCGCCAACCGGAGAGCGCGTTTCGCTCAAGCAGCTATGCACCGTCGAGGAGCGCGACGGCGGCAGCGAGATTTACCGCGAGAACAACCAGCGGTATGTCGCCGTGAAGTACAGCGTGCGCGGGCGCGACCTCGGCGGCGCGGTGGAAGAAGCGATCCAGAAAGTGAACCAGCAGATGAAGCTGCCGCGCGGCTATCACATCGACTGGGAAGGCGAGTACGAGAGCGAGAAGCGGGCGGCGGCGCGTCTGGCAGTGATCGTGCCGCTGACCGTTCTGCTCATTTTCCTGATTCTCTACATGATGTTCCGGTCCCTCAAATGGGCGATGCTGATCATGGTGAACGTGATGGTGGCGCCGATCGGTGGCATGCTGGCGCTGCTGGCGACGGGCACGAACTTCAGCGTTTCTTCCGGCGTCGGGTTTCTGGCGCTGTTCGGCGTATCGGTACAGACCGGCGTCATCATGCTTGAATACATCAACCAGCTTCGCGTCCGCGGATTCACCGTGGTGGACGCGGCGGTGGAAGGCGGCGTTCTGCGCCTCCGGCCGATCATGATGACGATGCTCGTGGCGACGCTCGGACTGCTGCCGGCGGCCATGTCCCACGGCATCGGTTCGGACTCGCAGCGGCCTTTCGCGATCGTCATCGTCGGCGGCCTGATTTCCGATTTGATCCTCAGCATCTTCCTTCTGCCGACGATCTATGCCTGGATCGCAGGCGAGGGCGACGTGCTGCCCGAGCCCGAAGGGGAATTCGATACCTCCGAGTAAGCGGAAAGGCCGATCAGCGACAGCAGGACGAGGTTGGGAAACAGCAGCGGCGCGAAGAGCGGGGCGCCGTTGACAACGCGGTCCCAGAGGGCGCCGGGGCCGCGGAGGCTGGCCGAGACATGGAGGAAAAAGCCGAGTAAGCCGACGGCGGCTTGCAGGCCGAGTACGCCGAAGCACCAGGAGTAGTATTCACGCGAGGCCGGCGGGCGGAAGAATGGCGCGATGAGGAAGCCGACGGCGAGGGCGCTGGAGGCGACGGGCAGCCATTCGATGGGGCGAAAGAAGCCGTTGGTGGCGTGGTCAGTGAGGCTAAGAACGAAGTTCCCGAAGAAGCCGCCGCAGGCGAGTAACTGAACCCATTCCGCCCAGACGCGGGTATGTTCCTCGATCATGCGATTGAGGAGCAATAACAGCCCTAGGCCGGTGTAAGCCAATGGGGCGGCGAAAGGCGCGGCGTAAGTGAGAGTAAGTAGCGTCTTCTCATAGAAGAACTGATTGTCGAGATGGAACAGGACGCCGGCGAGGCCGATGCCGATGGCGATCCATCCGGTGACGTAGCCGGTCCACTTACGCAGGCGGCCGCCTCGGAGCAGCGCCGCGGCGAGCACGGGCGGCGCGAGGATGGAGAAAAGCAGCGGGAGATACTCGGCTGGTTCGCGGAACTGGTTGGCGGAGTGAGCCAGGAAGATATCCAGCGCGAGAAACGCGAAGTTGGTAACGATAAAGGCTTCGAGCCAGAGAGCGGGGCTGGTCCGCCAATTCTGCAACTCAGTGGGCGTGCGCATGGGCGGCTCTGAGCTCGGCGGCCATGGATTGTAACTCGACCATTTTGGCGACGAGCGGATAGTTGCCGTGCCACTGGACGAAGTCGGCGCCGCCCATGAATGCGCCGTGCTTGGCGGTGCGGCCGTCGTAGTGCCAGTAGTCGAAGTAGACGAAGTCGATGGGCTGGGTGAAGGGTTTGCCGGTGAGGACGCCGTCCTTGCGCAGGCCGTTGATGAGATCGGTGGCAGCCTGGACCTTTTGGTTTGTCGCTTCGACGACTTTCTCTGCCTGGTCATAGACGCGGTCGATCAAAGGCGCCGTGTGGCACTGGTTGCAGACTTCTTTCATGTTGGCCTGGGCGTGGATATAGTCCGGGCGCTTGCGGCTGATCGCGTCGGCGAGCCAGTAGGAAAGGCGCTCGCCGGGGTCGTGGGTCATCTTGAGGCCGTTGATGCCGCTCATGTGGCAGGTAGCGCAGGTGGGGACGAACATATCCCGCGTAGTAAGTTTGAGCGGATCGGCTTCTAAGTTGAGAAGGCGGCGCTGGGCGTCGAACAGGAGGCCGTGGCGGCTTTCGGTGTAGATTTCCATCTGCGAGTGGTCGGGACCGAGGTGGCACTGGCCGCAGGTGTGCGGCAGGCGGGCGATCGCGACGGAACTGGTATGGCGGGTGTGGCAGGCCGTGCAGTTGCCGATGGTGCCGTCGGAGTTGGGCCGGCCGACGCTGTGACACTGGTCGCAGCCGCTGGTCATGGCCGATGCTCCTTCAAGGGTGGTGAAGGGATGCGGCGGACGGTTAACATAGCCGGGGTTGTATTTCTCGCCGTAGGCGACCTGTTCGGCGCTGAGGCCTTTGGCGCCGTAGATGGCGGCCCATGCGGCGGCTGCGTGGCGGCTGCGGAGGAACTCGTCGTAGACCGCGTAGTGGCAGGCGCGGCAGTTACCGGGAGTAATCTGCGTGGTGATGATGAAGCCGTGGTGCTCCTTGCCTTTCTGGCTGGCAGTGGGCTGGTGGCAGTCGAGGCAGTTGACGCCGCGGCGGGCGTGCTCGCTCATCTCGTACTCGTGGACGACGGAGTATTGCTGGCGGTAGTGGCACTCGGCGCAACGGCCGGAGGCACGGACGAGGGCTGCGCTGGGTTGTTCGGTTTCCACCTTGGGACGCTGGCGGTTGATGAGAAACGCACCAATGACAAGAGCAAAAGCCACAACGATCGCTACGAAAACGGTTTGGAAGCGCATGGCAGTTACATAGTTCCTGAGATGAACCGGTGCATGGCGGCGGCGGTGTCGTAGAACTGCTGGTCGGGAGCGGCGCTGTAGCGGCCTTCCATTTCCGCGACGATCCAGGCGTCGTAGTTAGCGGCGAGGAGGGTGGCGCGGATGGCTTTCCAGTCGTTGTCGCCGAGGAAGAGATTGGTGTAGACGGGATCGCGCGAGCTATGGCCGCGGTAGCGAAAGACGTCTTTCACGTGGACGCAGGTGATGCGGGGACCGTTGATGGCGATCCACTGTTCGGGGTAGCCGGTGTCGTGGACGTTGCCGGTGTCGAAGTGGAGGCCGACCCAGGGACTGTTAATTTCATCGAGAAATGTTTTGAACTCGCGGGGGCTTAAGAGAAAGCGCTGCTCGGCGCAGCAGTTCTCACAGCCGATTTTGACCTGGGCTTTGGCGGCGTCGGGTTCGAGTTCGTGCAGGGCATCGACGGTGCGTTTATAGACGTCCTCGTAAGTTTCGGTGGGGGTGACGAGGCCGGCGACGACGAGGATGGATTTCACGCCGAGCATGTGCGCGGTTTCCAGTTGGCGCCGGACGTGCTGCATGGCCATGGCGCGGAGGCGGGGGTCGGAAGAAGAGATGTTGTGGCGCCAGTCGAGGGTGTTGCTGACGTTGGAGATCTCGAGGCCGTGGGAGGCGGCACGGCGTTTGAGGTCGAGCACCTGGACGTCGGGGGTGGTGACCTGGAACCAAGGCCGGCCACCGAGCCAGTATTCGACGCCTTCGAAGCCGGCTTTGTGGATGAGGTCGAGGCCGCGGTCGAGGTCCCAGTCCTTGGGGATCATGTTGTCGCCGATGGATCGCTTCATGAGGTGGACCGCTCCCTGGCGGTCGCGGCTCGGTTAGGGGTTTTGTTGGATGGGGAGAAGGCGCGTGGCCAAGTTCGGGCGATGTTTGCGGTGGAGCGTTTCATGAGACGGCTCCGGCGAGGGCTTTGCGAGTAAGTTCGACTAAGTGGGTTGTGTTGGCGTACGGATCACCGGAGGCATCCCATTCCATGGAGTAGAAGCCGCGGAAACCGGCGGCGTGGGCGATTTCGAAGATGCGCGTGGTGTCGACGGTGTAGTGTGTGGGTCCGTCGTCTTCGGAGTCCTTGACGTGGCAGATGGAGTAAGCGCGGGAGAAGAGGCGGGTGAGGACTTCGTGGTTGTAGTCCTGGCCTTTGCCGGCGAGCATCGAGTTACAGAAGTCGGGGAGGGCGCGGAGCCATGGTGTGCCGGCGGCGGAGAGGACGTCGCCGATGAAGGAGCCTTCTTCGCTGTGGGGGTCGTCGTTTTCGAGCGTGATGACGATGTTGCGGCTTTCACCGTAGACGGCAAGAGAGGTGAGGGCGGAGGCGGCGAGTTGGGCGTCGGGTTTCGCGCCCTGAGCTTCGCGGATGTGGACGCGGATGGAGGGAGCGCCGAGGGTGGCGGCGGTATTTTT
>JAJYKC010000270.1 GCA_021788955.1 Acidobacteriota bacterium | reverse complement strand
GCGATCACTCCGACGGCGCCCACGACTTTTGGGATAGTGGGGATTGTCAGCGGCCAGACCGCGCAACTAAACGTTGTGAACAGCAGCACTCCGGCGGTGACTCCCATGGCCGGCAGCACAACGGTTATAGGTTGCTACGCCACGCTGGCCTTCCTTGACAGCAACGGCAAGAGCCTGGCATCGCAGACCTTCAACATTGCGCCCGGCAAGAGCGTCTCGCTGGCGCTGAAGGCGGACTCGGTTTTGAAGCCCGCATCGGTTGGGGCAATAGGACGGATCGAGGTGCGCGGGACGGTCAGCATCCCTCCGCTGATGACCGCTACGGCTCCGGTGAGCTCTTTGTGCACGCTGGTTCCGACCGTTGAAGTGATCGACAACGCCTCGCTGAAGACCGTGCTCGTGATGGGAATGTAACCGCGGAAGCGGGTCAGCCCTGCCCGGCTTCTTCGGCGTGGTGGCGGACGTCGATGCCTTGCACGAGGAAGACAACGTCTTCGGCGATGTTGGTGGCGTGGTCGCCAATGCGCTCGAGGTTGCGGGCCACGAAGATCAGATCGATGGCCGCGGTGACGATGGCGGGGTCGCGCTGCATGGCGTCGACCTGCTCTTTGTAGACGGTGTCACGGAGGCGATCGACGTCGTCATCGGAGATCAGGACGAGGCGGGCGAGCTCGGCGTCGCTCTTGACGAAGGCCTCCAGGCATTTGAGCAGCATGGACTGGACCAGCGAGGCCATTTTGGGGACGTCGGGGCTGGGCTTCACGAGGGGGTGGTGCATGAGGGAGAGCGAGCGCTCGGCAATGTGATTGGCGAGGTCGCCGATGCGCTCGAGGTCGGTGTTGATCTTGAGGGCGGCGGTGAGGAAACGCAGGTCGCGGGCGACCGGCTGGTGGAGGGCGAGGAGGCGCGTGACGAGGCCATCGATCTCCATTTCCATACGGTTGATCAGGGGCTCGTCGCGGATGACCTGGGTGGCGAGCTCGCGGTCCTGCTCGACCAGGGAGCGCACGCTGCGGCTGATGGCGGATTCGACCAGGCCGGCCATTTCCAGGAGTTTCTGGTTCAGGTATTCGAGCTCGACGCTAAAGTGGCGCATGGAAATATCCTGCGGGGCAATTCGGGGACAGGCAACGAAATTCAAAAGGCGAATTTCGCAGCCAGTCCCCGAATTGCGGGTTATCCGAAGCGGCCGGTGACATAGTCCTCCGTTTCGCGCTTGGTGGGCCGCTGAAAGATGACGTTGGTGGAGCCGAATTCGATCATTTTGCCCATGAGGAAAAATCCAGTGTAGTCGGAAACACGGGCGGCCTGCTGCATGTTGTGGGTGACGATGACGATGGTGCACTCGGATTTCAGCTCGAATAGGAGGTCCTCGATTTTGGCGGTGGCGATGGGATCGAGGGCGGAACAGGGTTCGTCGAGGAGGAGGACTTCGGGGCCGACAGCGAGGGCGCGGGCGATGCACAGGCGCTGCTGCTGGCCGCCGGAGAGGCTGAAGGCGGAGGCGTTGAGCTTCTCCTTGACTTCGTCCCAGAGGGCGGCTTTGCGCAGGCTGCGCTCGACGACTTCGCGGAGCTGCTGGCGGCCGCCGCGAAAGCCGTTGACGTGGAGGCCGTAGGCGACGTTTTCGAAGATCGACTTGGGGAAAGGGTTGGAGCGCTGGAAGACCATGCCGACCTTGAGGCGGACGGCGTTGACGTCCTCTTCGAGGATGTCGCGGTCGTCGAGGAGAATGCGGCCCACGAGGCGCGTGCCGCGCATGGTTTCGTACATGCGGTTGAGGGTGCGGAGGAAGGTGGACTTACCGCAGCCGGAGGGTCCGATCAAGGCGGTGATGAGGTTCTCGCGGACGTCGAGGGTGATGTTGTGGAGCGCCTGGAACTTGCCGTAGTAGAAGCTGACGTCGAGAGCCGATAGTTTGGTCGGGTGGGGCTTGCCCGTCCCGGTGAGGACATTGGAACTGGCGACAGGGAGACGGAGCTTAGCCTCTTGGGACATAGGATCCTTTCGAAAGGGCAGCGCGGGCCACGACGTTGATCATGAGCACGAGGGTGAGCAGGACGAGGCCGGCGGCCCAGGCCTGGCGGTGCCAATCGTCGTAGGGCGAGAGCGCATAGGTGTAGATCATGACGGGGAGGGTGGCGGTGGGCTGGTTCCAGCCGGAACTCCAGAACTGGTTGCCAAAGGCGGTGAAGAGGAGGGGGGCGGTTTCGCCGGCGACGCGGGCGAAATCGAGCATGGTTCCGGAGACGATGCCGCGCAAAGCGGCGGGGACCACCACGGTGACGATGACTTTCCACTTGGGGGCACCGACGGCGAAGGCGGCCTCGCGGAAGGACTGGGGAACGGCGCGGAGAAATTCCTCGGTGCTGCGGACGGAGATGGGGATCATCATGATGCCCAGGGCGACGCCGCCGGAGAAGGTGGAGAAATGGGCCATGGGAAGGACCACAAGGCCGTAGACCACCAAACCGATGATGATGGAGGGCACGCCGTTGAGCAGGTCGGTAGTGTAGCGGATGATGAAGGCGAAGGTTTTTTCGCTGTATTCGGAGAGATAGACGCCGCCGAGGAACCCGATGGGGATGCCGATTAAAGTGGCCAGCGATAGCACTTTGCCGGAGCCGACGATGGCGTTGGCCATACCGCCGCCGGTTTCCCCGACTGGGGCGGGCAGGTTGGTAAAGAAAGAAATGCTGAGGGACCTGGCGCCGTGATAGACGAGATAGCCGAGGATGAAGAACAGGACGCTGACGGACAAGACGGCGCAGAGGCCGGTGATGGTGAACATGACGATGTTCACCACGTTCTTGCGGCGGAAGGCGGCGGATTTCACGCGTGCGTCCCCTTTCCGGCGGTGGTCATGATGAGGATGCGGGCGAGGCCGTTCAGAACAAAGGTGACGCCGAAGAGCACCAGGCCAAGCTCGATAAGGGCGTTGCGGTAAAGATCGCCGGTGGCTTCGGCGAATTCGTTGGCGATGACAGCGGCGATGGTGTAGCCGGGAGCGAGGAGCGAGGCCTTGATTTGCGGCGTGTTTCCAATGACCATGGTGACGGCCATGGTTTCGCCGAGGGCGCGGGCGAGGGCGAGGAAAATGGAGCCCACGATGCCACTCGAAGCGTTGGGGATGACAACGAGCCAGACGGTCTGCCAGCGGCTGGCACCGAGGGCGGCAGAGGCCTCGCGCTGATCGGTGGCGACGGCAAGGAGGACCTCGCGGGAGACCGAAATAATGAACGGCACGATCATGATGGCGAGCAGGATGCCAGCGGTGAATACGCTGACGCCGTAGAAGACGCCCTGAAAGATGGGCAGCAGGCCGAACACGGATTTGAGGGCCGGGACGACGGAATTTTGGAGGAAAGGAACGAGGGCGAAGATGCCGAGCAAACCGAAGATGACGCTGGGGACGGCGGCGAGGAGTTCGATGAGGAAGGTGAGGCCGTTGGAAATTCCGGCGGGGGCCATCTCGGCGAGGAAGATGGCGGAGCCGAGGCCGAGCGGGACGGCAATGATGAGGGCGAGGACGGAGGTGACGACGGTGCCGTAGATGAAGGGGACCGCGCCGAAGTCCCCGGTGACGGGGTCCCAGGTGGAGCTGAGGAGAAAACGCCAGCCGAACTTCGCACGGGAGAGCGCGGATCCGGTGTAGAGCTCAAGGAAGATGAGGGCGGTGATGAGGAGAATGGCACCGGCGGCGGTGAGGGCAATGGTATAAGCAAGCTCCTCGCCGGCGCACAAGCGGTGGAGAAAGCCACGCGCCCGGCCGGCCGGCCGGGCACGATTGCGGAGCATCGGGATGCTCGACATCTCTAATTATTGTATCTTTTGGATCGCCTTCTCTTCCTGGGCGACGACCTGTGTGGGAAGCGGCGCGTAGTCCAGCGTCGCGGTCATTTTCTGGCCGGAAGTCAGCATCCAGTGAAGAAAATCGATGATGACCTTGCGCTTGGCTGGATCCTGAGTTTTCTCGGGAACGAGCAGCCAGGTAAAGGTGGAAATGGGATAGGCGTCCTTGCCGGGGGCGTTTGTGATGGAGACGCGGAAGTCCGCGGGCATATGGGCGGCGGCGCCGGCAGCGGCGGCGGTGACCGTGGCGAGGGAGGCTTGCACGAACACTCCCGCGGCGTTCTTCATCTCCCCATAGGGCAGATGGTTCTGAATGGCGTAGATCAACTCGACGTAGCCGATGGAGTTGGGCCTCTGGCGGATCAGGCCGGCGACGCCTTCATTACCCTTGCCGCCGAGGCCAACCGGCCAGTTGACGGAGGTGCTGTTTCCGACTTTCTGCTTCCATTCGGGGCTGACCCTGGAAAGATAGTCGGTGAAGCAGTAGGTGGTGCCGCTGCCTTCGGAGCGGTGGATCACGACGATATCGTTGGCGGGCAGCTTGACGCCCGGATTGACACTGGCGATCCGGGGATCGTTCCACTTGGTGATGGTGCCCAGGTAAATGCCAGACAGAGATTCCGGCGTGAACTTGAGCGTGGCAGTGACGCCCGGGATGTGATAGGTGGGGACGACGCCTCCGAGCACGGTCGGGAAATGCAGAACGGGGAAGCCGCGCTTCTGCTTGAATTCCGCGAGCTGCTGGGCGGTCATGGGACCATCGCTGGCGCCGAAATCCACTGTGCCGGCGGTCACCTGGGCGATTCCGAAGCCGGAGCCCTGGGACTGGTAATTGATCTCGGTATCGGGATGGATCTTGTGGTACTCGTTGAACCATTTCGAGTACATGGGGTAGGGGAAGGTGGCGCCGCCTCCCGTCATGGAGAGCGCGGCGGCGACTCCTGCTACAGCGAGCGCGCCGATTGCGAGCGATAAGACACGTCTCCTCATATTAGTATTCTCCTTTTAGATCGGTTACAGGATGGTTACGGATGTGTGAAATTGTGTGCCGGGGGCAATTCGGGGACTGGCACGAAATTCCAAAAGCGGGAATTTCGAGCCAGTCCCCGAATTGCGGTTAGGGTTCAGCGTTGGGGGCGCCGCCGGGGAGGGTGTAGC
>JAJYKC010000269.1 GCA_021788955.1 Acidobacteriota bacterium | reverse complement strand
AAGGGTCGTGCGCGGGAAGTTTGCAGCCGCCGGACTACGACTGGAATCTGGCGAAAGGACTTAGCCCGAACGCGGCGATTGAACGGATGCGGATCGCTCACAACAGGAAGTACGCGCCGACCGAGACGTGGAGCTACGGGCCGGAATACCGAAAGAGCGTTTGCGCGACTTCGAGCCAGAAATCACCCGGCTGTGACGGAGGCGGCTGGGGGCGCTGCGGGTCAAACACGTTCCCGGCCGGCGCGTTTCCCGATTGCCGGAGCCCGCTCGGTGTTTACGATCTGAACGGCAACGCCGCTGAACACATGAACCTTCCGCTGAAGGAGAGCCAGATGTCGAGCCTGGGGAGCCGGGAGCTCGGCTACACGGAGATGAAAGGGAGCTGGTTCATCTTCGATACGTACCGGGCGCATGAGGACTGGTGCCGGTGGCGGGCGCCTTACTGGCATGGCTCACGGGTCATGGATCCGCACAGCCATGAGAATTACCATCTGGGGTTCCGGTGCTGCAAGAGCCTGAAATAGTCTAGACGGCGGGGAGCACGGCGGCGATCTTGATTGGTCCTTCGCTGCTGAGCGCGGTGGCGAAGCGGGAGTCGCGGAGGAGGTCCTGAAGCGGCTGAAGCTTGTCATGGACCAAGGCGTACCCGGCGGCAAGGCGGATTCCGTGGCTGTAGTCGGCATAGCCGGCGCCATGCACGGTGCTTAGCGGCTGAATCGGCATACCTGGTCCGCGGTGCCAGCCGTAGATGGCGATGCGTCCAGGATGGCGGAGCAGGCGGTTGGTGATGACGACATCCTTTTTGTGGCCTGCGACGAGGATGTCCGGGGGGAATCGGCGGATCTCGGATTGCCAGTCGATCATGGAGTTATGGCGTTCGTAGTAGCCGGTGGAGGTCATTTGCGGGCCCGCGGGCAAGGGCTGAGGCAAGAACCGCCGGACGGATTGGTCGTAGATGGCGTCCACCATTTTCGGAGTGGGCAACAGGAACCGGAACCGATGTGCAACCGCGGCAGCGGTGCAGAGGTTCATGGGGATGCGCAGGTAGTCGGCGTTCGAACCGATGGCGAGATACTCCGGCATGACGAATATCGTGACGGAGGCGCTTTGGGAGGCAAGTTTGACTGGCACCAGCGTTCTGGCGAAATCCGGCAGGTTTCCGGCAGCCAGTTGTTCGAAGATGGCGCACTCGCGCAACTTGCGGTCCATGCCGGCGACGGAGGCGCCGAATTGGGAGCCGGTGGGAGCGTCCGGAGGCCTGGGTGGGATATGGCGGACAAGCTCAGCGATTCGGGAAGGTCGCGCGGCGGACTCAGAAGCTGGCAGGGACCGCGACAAAAGCACGGCGAGTGAAGCTTTCAGACCGCTGCGCCGGGTAAAACACTGCTCGAGGCAGCCGGCAAACAGCACTCAAGTAGTGTACCGCGAGCCCAGTCAATACGAAGCGAAGAGGCTGCCCCATTCCGTATCGAGCGCGCGCCTCACCCTGGCGCGGCCGATGAAGTTGTACCAGTAGACGTCGTGGTACAAGAATGATGCGAGGTACGACCAGGGTGCGATGACGGTTCGCATAAGCAGGTGTTCGAGCGGTTTCAACGGGCCCCAGTAGATCATCTTCTGGCCGCTGCTTGCGAAGGTGTCGCCGACGTGGAAGTGGAAGTCGACTCCTTCGATACTGTCGCCGACGATTTCGATATCCCTTGGATCGCCGCAACCCAAGCCTTGTTCGTGCGCGAGGCGTATGAAGGGAATCGACAGTGGATCGAAGCCCATCATTTTCGCCGCGACCGCGTCGATTGCAACCATGTCCCCGGAGGCGAGGATGTAGTTCTTCACGTGGGGCTCCATGCAGCGCGGACCCGGGCCGTCGCCCGCGAAGGTTCCGTCCATCACTGCGAACAGGCCGGGATGGATTTCCTTTTGAATGGCGAGCAGGTCGACGAGCGTTTCGTGAATCACCGCGTGAGTCCAATGGCGCTTTTCGAAGAGGAGGCCGCCGAAGGCGTTCTTCATCGCGCCGGTGATGGTGGTGAACACGTGGGTTTTCATAGTCGGGAGGTGGATGACGTTCGAGCCGACAAGCCGTTTGGGAATGCGGATGCCTTCCGGGTAGACCTTGTCCAGGACGCGCATCTTCGCCTTCGGCGTGTATCGAATCCACTCCTCGCCTGCTTCGTATAAATGCACGTTGCGGAGGCCGTACTTGCCGACGACGACCTGCTTGTGTTTGTTGGCCACCTCGCCGCGGCGGGCGCTTACGACGACGGTGCGGTTGTGGCAGCCGAAGAGGCTCTCTTTTGGATAGCCATCTTCGAGGAGAGTGGCGATAACGCCGTCAAGCTGCCAGGGGGTGGTAGAGCAGGCCGGATAGAAGAAGTGCCAGGAGATGTTGATCTTTAGTGCTGTTTCGTGGTCCTTCGGGACGAACTGTCGATATTCGGCGAGGCGCATGAGGCGCGCATAGTCGCGGAGGACGGTGGCGGCGGACGTTTTCAGAACCGCGACGCGGGGCCGGTTCATGGGGCGTTACTTCTCCTTGACGTGCACGCGAACCGTGACGGAGGCGCAGGCGAAGGAGGTGGACCCTTCGCAGCTAATGACGTAGGACGTTGTCGACTCGGGCTTGACCTCGAGCGTCCCGCTGGAGCCGTCGAAGGTTCCGAGTTTTTTCAGTGCGACGCCGCCGGTGCGGGTTTCGGCGGCCTCCTCGATGGTGACTTTGGTGGCGCCCTTGATGGCCCAGCGGAGCACCACGGATTCTCCGGCCGTGATTTCCTTGGGCTTTGCCTCGAAGATGAAGTCGCTTGACGCCTTGTCTTTTTGTTTCTGATCGACGGGGGCGGCAGCCGGAACGAGGCTGACGGCGATCCCGAGAGCCAGGAGCACTAACGGCCAGAGACGGCGATGCAGGCACATGTTGAATCGTCGATCCACCATGAGCTAAAGCAATCGCCGTGCCACGCTGTTTTCGGACGCTGCCCGATCGGCTTACTGGCTGAGCAACTGCAGCACCGCGGACGCGATCTGTTGATGACCGGCGGTGGTGGAGTGGAGTCCGTCCCAGAACAGGTGCTTGTTCGGATTCGAGCAGATGGCGTGACCGATGACGCCGAAGGAGAGGCAGGGCTCGGTGGCGTTGGTGATGCCGTAGGCGGCAGGGTTGGCCTCAATCGCGGCAAATAGCGCATTGCCATCGAAGGAGATGAAGCGGATTCCGGGCAGCGCCGACATGGCGGACATGACCTGCGCCATGCCTGCGTCGTAGGCTTGGGCGAATCGCGCCGAGAGGATTGTCGCGGGTGGTCCGAGGGCTTGCACGAAGGGCGCATAGGCGAAGTTGACCGCGTTCGGGACGAGGAACGTCCGCGCGCCGGCTAAGTAGAGGGCCTGCAGGGAGGTAGCTTCGGACTTGATGGCGGCAGTCAGGATGGCGGTGCTGGTAGCGCCGGTGGGGTCTGTCTGGAGGGCGGTGAGAGCGTCGTCCAGGTCATTTGCGCCGATCCACATTACATACAAGTCGTTCGGGGGAGCAGCTCCGGCGAAATCTGTCATGAAGCGGGTGGTTTCGAAGTTGAGATCGACGACGCTGAACGGATACTGGCCGCCCGGGCAGGCGGACGGTACCGAGGAGCACGCGCGCGAACGGGCGCGGCCGACGGCGTAGTTGGTGAAGATGCCGGGCGAGCGGAAGGCCGGGTCGCCGTTGGTGGGCATTTTTAGGGCGGTCGCGACGCGTTCAATCCATGTGGCGCCGTTGCTGAAGTGGTGGCCGCCGATGTCGTAGGAGGCATCGGGGATGGGTGCGAATGGTTGGTGGGAGGACGTCCCGAATTCGACGAAGTGGTTTCCGGGATCCGAGAGACTATCGCCGAAAACGACGATACCGGTGAACGACTGACCGAAGACCGGAGAGAGGAACAATAGAGGTAAGACGATGGCCAGCGATGGCCGTAGCCCCCGCTGTCCGGATTCTCTATCGGACAGCGAACTATTGCCTTGAGAAACATGTTTACGCAGCATAAAGAGTGTTCCAAGCGTACGACATGGCGTGGCATCCAGCAAGGTGTACCTGCGAACGGGATGCTTCCGGGCAATGGCGGGGGAATTGGGATAAGATCTTGGCCTGACAGGCACCGGGAGACAAGACGATGAAGAGACGACGGAGAACTGGGATCACGCGGCGGTCGATGATGCGGAGCGCGGCGGCGGCGGCGATGTTCGGGCCGCTGTTTCAGGCGACGGAAGGTTCAGTGAGCGGGCAGGAGCGGGTGAACAAGAACTCGGCACCGAGCACTCTCAAGATTACCGATATGCGGGCGTGCCGGGTGGCGGCCAACTACGACTACCCTCTGATCCGGATTGACACGAACCAGGGCGTGTATGGATTGGGTGAGGTGCGGGACGCGGGGGTGGAGGGAATCGCGCTGATTTTGAAGGCGCACCTGGTGGGGAAGAATCCGCTGAACATCGACGCGAATTTGCGGACGGCTCGCCAGTTCACCAATCACGGGCGGATGGGCGGCGGATACAGCGCGCTGGACATGGCGCTGCACGATATTGCGGGGAAAGTGTACGGCGTGCCGGCGCACCGGTTGATCGGGAATAAGAACCACGACCGGGTGCGGATTTACGCCGATACGACGAGCCATCCGGATCCGAAGGTGTACGCCGAGCGGATGCGGAAGCGCCGGGCGATGGGGCTGACGTTTTTTAAGATGGACCTGCAGTCGAGCATGTTGAAGGACCGGCCGGGGGCGTTGAACGAGCGGGGCGTGTGCACGGAGAAGGGGCTCGGATATTTGTGCGAATACATCGCCGCGATCCGCGATGTGCTGCCGCCGGGCGCGCCGCTGGCGGCGGACCATTTCGGACGGCTGAACGTGAACGACTCGATCCGGTACGCGCGGGCGTTCGAGCCGTATCAGCTTTCCTGGGCGGAGGATCTGCTGCAGATTTCCGAGGGCGCGATCCATCCGTATCTGAACTGGCAGGCGTACAAGACGATTTCGGAC
>JAJYKC010000268.1 GCA_021788955.1 Acidobacteriota bacterium | reverse complement strand
GCTTCCGTCGATCACCAGTTCCAGACGCCCCGGCGAGTATTCATGCCACTGCACACGCACAGAGTTGGCGGCGATCGTATATCCAGCCCTGACTTTAGGAATTGCGCTGCCGACGGGAGGCTGATTCACGGTGCGGTCCGTGAGGAAGGTGGCGGCCTTACCTTGCAGACCCGCTCCTTCGGTTTGACCACCCGGCATCTTGATCACCCAGCGATTGCAGAAATTCTGAGGATTAGTTAAGAAATCGGTACTCTTCGGCATTGCTCTGAAACTCCTCACGGGCAGATTATCACTCTTAACCGAGATGCGCCACACGCACGAACCTAAGCCGCTATTCTATTATGGATGCCGTTCCGCGTTGCCGTCGACTATCGCCCCCGGGGCGACCAGGTCACTGCCATCGACCAACTGGCGCGGGGGCTGGAGGACGGCGAGAAGCACCAGGTTCTGCTTGGCGTGACGGGGTCGGGCAAGACGTTCACGATGGCGAAGGTGATCGAGCGGCAGGGCCGGCCCGCTCTGATCCTCGCGCATAACAAAACGCTGGCCGCGCAGCTTTATCACGAGTTCCGGTCGTTCTTTCCGGAAAACGCGGTTGAGTATTTTGTCAGCTACTACGACTACTACCAGCCGGAAGCCTACATCCCTTCGAGCGACGTTTACATCGAGAAGGAAGCGACGATCAACGACGAACTGGACAAGCTGCGGCTGTCGGCGACAAGGTCGTTGTTCGAGCGGCGGGACTGCGTGATTGTGGCGAGCGTGAGTTGTATTTATGGCCTCGGGTCGCCGGAAGCTTATTACGGCATGTTACTGATGCTCGAAAAAGGCCAGAAGGTCACGCGGGAGCTGATCACGCAGCGGCTGGTGGAGATTCTCTACGAGCGGAACGACCACGACTTCCGCCGCGGGACTTTTCGCGTGCGCGGCGACACGATCGAGCTGTATCCGACTTACGAGGACTACGCGTACCGGATCGAGCTGTGGGGCGACGAAGTGGAGAGCCTTAGCCAGATCGACCCGCTGCTGGGCCAGATCCGCCGGACTTACACGCGGCTGCCGATCTACCCGAAGACGCATTACGTGCTTACTCCGGATGCGCGCGACGCGGCGCTCGAGAGCATCCTGGCGGAACTGGAAACCTGGAGCCGGAACCTGGAGAGCCGGGGGAAACTGATTGAAGCACAGCGGCTGCGGCAGAGGACACTGTTCGACCTGGAAATGATCCGGCAGATCGGTTATTGCCATGGGATTGAGAATTACTCGCGGCATTTCACGGGGCGGATGCCGGGCGAGGCGCCGCCGACGCTGCTCGACTATCTGCCGCAGGATTCGATCATCTTCATCGACGAAAGCCACCAGACGATTCCGCAGTTGCAGGGGATGTACCATGGCGACCGGTCGCGGAAGGATACGCTGGTGGAATTTGGATTCCGGCTGCCGAGCGCGCGGGACAACCGGCCGTTGACGTTCGAGGAGTTCGAAAATCGCGTGAACCAGGCGATTTATGTTTCGGCAACGCCGGGTCCATATGAACTTACGCGGTCGGCCGGTGTGATTGTCGAGCAGATTATCCGTCCGACCGGATTGATCGATCCGGAAGTTGAGATCCGGCCGATACGCGGACAAGTGGACAACTTACTCGATGAGATACGTGCGCGGGCGGAGCGGAACGAGCGCACGCTGGTTACTACGCTCACCAAGCGGATGGCGGAGGACCTGGCCGAGTACTACACGGAAGCCGGTGTGAAGTGCGCGTATCTTCACTCGGAGGTATCGACGCTCGACCGGGTGAGGATTCTGCGGGATCTTCGGCGGGGTGGTTACGATACGCTTATTGGCGTAAATCTGCTTCGGGAGGGATTGGATTTGCCCGAGGTTTCTCTGGTGGCCATTCTCGATGCCGATAAAGAGGGTTTCCTGCGGTCTTCGGGGTCGCTGATTCAGACGATCGGGCGGGCGGCGCGCAACATCAACGGCCGTGCGATCCTTTTTGCCGACAAGCTTACCGACAGCATGAAGCGGGCGCTGGAGGAGACCAACCGGAGGCGCGCGATCCAGCGGCAGTACAACGAGGAGAATCATATTACGCCGCAGTCCATCATCAAGCCGGTGGATATGAGCCTCGTCGCGATCGCGGAAGGCGATTATGTTACGGTGAGCATCGAGGCGGAAACTTCGGATGAAGGACTTAGTCCGGAGGCGCAGGCGAAGCTGATTGAAGAGATGGAAACGAGCATGCGCGAAGCCGCGAAGCGGTTTGAGTTCGAGAAAGCCGCTCAGTACCGCGACCGGATCCGAGCGTTGAAGGAGAAAATCCTCGATGAGCAAGTCGAAGCCGGTGGGGCTGATCGCCTCGGGTAGTGTTCCCAGTTCCGCTTTTGCGCGCCTGCCGGGTCTGCTGGAACAGCTTGGGCCGGTGAAGTCGCATTCGGTCCGGGTGGCGAGCCGGTTTGCGAACAGCATTGGCGCGGGCCGGCCGGTTCACGACTACGCTTCGCTCGAACACTGCCGCGTGATCTCAATTCTGGTTCCGGATGCGGAGTTGGAAGGTATTGTTGTGGACCTTTGCGCGGCGGGGATGGAGTGGGAAGAGCGGACGGTGCTTTTGTTGGACACGTGGCTCGACTCGACGGACCTTGCACCGTTGGCGGCTTTGGGCGCGGAAACGGGTTCTCTCTGCCACGCCGAGTTCGACACGGAGGCGCGGGCGCTGGTGGAAGGCTCGCGCGTAGCGCTGATTGAAGCGAAGCGGCTGCTTCGGGGCAGCGGGTTTCGGGTGTTTCCGGTGGAGCCTTCCGCCAAGCCGCTGGTTCTCGCCGGGCTGACGCTATCGGAGACGCTTGTGTTTCCGCTGCTCGCCGCGGCGGAAGAGTGTCTCAAGCGCGGGGGCATTCCTCCGAAGCAGGCTCTCGGTATTCTGGATCGCGCAACGGTACGCGCTTCCCGCGCATATGGGATTTCGCGGCGTAAAGCCTGGCCGGGGCCTCTGGCTGCTTCCAACCGGCGCCTGATGCGGCGGCAGATGGCGGCACTCGCCGCGGCCGACCCGATGACGGCGCGGTTCCTGGCCACGGCATCGCGAGAGGCGCTTAGTTACTTCGAGAAGGATAGTGCGTGGCTCGACGGCCTGTTCCTCCATGCCAACAGCGGCAAAGGCGCCGGCCAGGGTTAGAACAGAAAGCCGGTTTCGATGACGCCTCGCACCTGCGAGTGGGCCAAGCCGAGATTTCCGAAGGCTGAGCCTGGGGTGACGTTCATCGCCCCGACGAAGGAGAACTCGCCGCGGACGAAGAAGGCGTGATCCTGGAACGTGGGAGTGACGGTGACCGACCAGGCTCCGCTTCCAGGGCCGTAAAGCAGGTTGACGGCGTCTCCGGCCGGCGTGCCGGTAGTTGCGAGATATTCGGCGCGTCCGGCGAGAGAGAAGTGATGGGGGAAGTTGTAAGTGACTAACACAGCGCCGCCGGTTGCGGAGGCTCCCTTCGGGATGCCCGCGGCCTGGTTTGCCGGGACGGTGTCGATCTGCAGATACGGCTGCATAACCCAGTGGCCTTTACTGTATGTGTAAATGACATCGTAAATGCTGCCGTTGTTCTGGACGGGGGTTGCGAGGTTACGGAAGGCGGTGGCGCCGAAATTCCCGCCGGCGGTGAAGGCGAGCGAATTTGCGGGATTGAAGGCGTAGGTCAGGCTGCCGCTGAGCCAGGAGTAGCGGTTCGAGTAGTAGCCGTCGTTCCAGCTTAGAGACGCGGTCAGGCGGCCGATGGTCTCGTTCACCTGCACCCCGCGATTCACGTTGTTCTCCTGGTTCCACAGCAGCCCGCGTTCGATGTTCATGTTCTGAAACGTGAACGTGGACTCCGCTCCGATGAGGGAGGGGAGAAGGCCGATGAGCACGGAGAAGTCTTTGCGTGGCGCGAGCTTGATGTAGCCAACCGGAACGGGGCCGAACATATCCGTGAGGGTCTTGCCATTCCTCATAAAGGGCATCCCCAGCATGGGAAGGTCGTAGACGCCGGCCTGGAGATAGAACTGGAACCAGCCATCGGTTTTCTGCAGGAAGATTTCGCCGTTGCTCAGCGCGGCCTCGCCGGTTCCGTTGCCCGGCGCGGGGTTGTTTTGAATAAGACCTAAGCCACTTACAATGCCGTTTATCTCGATGGTTCCCAGCGGGCCGGCGTTGAACGTGTTGGGCGGGGCGCTCTGCAGCGGACCCGCCATGCCGGGCGTGGGCAGGGGAGCGGGCGGGGTTTGCGCGAATGCGGTTGCCGCGGCCAGGAGGGTGAGGGCGGGCAGAACCGTCCGTGGGGTGGTCAGTCGGTTACGAAGACGACCTGCTTGCCCATGCGGCGCAGCCAACGTTCGATGCGTCTGGCCGGGTTCCACCAGCGCCTCGGCCGGCCACCGACCAAAACGAGGGAATTCTCTTTCAAAGCGTCTTGCAGGCAGGCTTTTTGATCCGGGCACAGGAACAGATCGATCTCCACTTCTTCGGCCTCGACACCGGACTCCATCACCATGTTCACATGCCTTTGCTCGAGGACCTCGAGCAGCACGGGTGGCTTATCAAGCGGAAAGGGGATGGGGACTTCGAAGGCCGATACGAGGCGGATGCGCGCCCCGAGGCCTTTCGCGAGAGAACCAGCGGTCCGGAGCGCGGCCTGCGTGCCTTTGCGGGTGGTGAACACTACGGTGATGCAAATCTTTCCCTCAGGGGAAGACGCGTCGCTCTGCGAGGTTTCTCCGTGCCAGGTTTCGATGCCGGCCGGTGTGATGGTCATGACTTGCTCCTTGTAGGCATCCGTCCTGATTTCAGTCTGGCCTGCGGGACGTAAGGAACTCATAAAGAGGAGCTAATTTTTCCATTTCGATTTACGGGTTCTTTATGAACGCGGAAGGTGCGCGCCTCGGCTACACTCGACGCATGCTCCTGTGTCCGGTTCGCGGTTGCCAACTGCCTTTAATCAGGCAGGAGCGGAGCGTGGTGTGCGAACGGAAACACTCCTTCGACATGGCGCGGA
>JAJYKC010000267.1 GCA_021788955.1 Acidobacteriota bacterium | reverse complement strand
TCGCTCGGGTTTACGACGACCAGATCGCCGGTACTCAATCCGCTAAGCACTTCGACCTTGTCGCCGAAATCCCGCCCCACATCGATTTTGCGGAAATGCACCTCTTGATCGGGACCGACCACCGCAGCCAGCGTGCCGTTGGCGCGCACCACCAGCGCATCGCCCGGAATGATGATCGGCGGATCTTTGCGGATGACGTTCAGGTCCACCAGCGCGTACATTCCGGGCCGCAGTGTTGCCTCCGGGTTGGGTACTTGAACTTCGGTGAGCATCGTGCGGCTGGACGGGTCCAGCGCGTTCGCCACGCGCGTGACGTGTCCTACGAATTGGCGTCCCGCCAAATCGGGGATTTTCAGGACGGCCGGCTGTCCGACGCGGATGTCGGGGGCATTCCCCTGTGGCACGTCCACGTAAGTCCGCAGCACGTTTGTCTGTGCAATGCGGTAGATGAGCGTCTGGCCGATGGTGATCAGCGCGCCGACGTCCACGTTGCGGACTGTAATCACGCCAGTAAACGGCGCCCGCACCTGCTCGTACCCTTGTAGTTCCTTCAACCGGCCGAGGTTCGCCTGGGCGGCCGACACATTGCTCTTGGCCGCTTCAATCGCCTTGTTCAAGGCGTCGAGATTTGCCGTCTGGGCTTTCAGTTGCGCCTGGTATTGGTCGTTTTCCTGTAGTGAGACTGCGCCTTTTACGACCAGGTGGGCCCATCGCTTGGCGGTGATCGCCGCCAGGGCCTGGTTTGCCTGGCCTTGTTGATAATTCGATTTGGCCTGCTCGAGCGCCGCCTGGGTCTGCGAGAGTGTGGCGGCGGCCTGCCGAACCTGTTGGTCGAGATCCGGGGCGTCGATCTCGGCCAGGAGTTGTCCGGCCTTCACCTTGTCGCCGATGTCTACGTTCCGGCTTTTCAGATATCCGTCGGCGCGCGCCAGGATCGGCGCTTCCGTAAGCGCGGCGACGTTGCCGGGCAGCACGAGTGAACTTGTCGCTTGCGAAGGAACCGCCTGCACAACGTTGACGCCCGGAGCCTGGCTCTCCTCAGCGGCCGTTTCCCGAGCCACGGTTTCCTGCTGCGACTTCCGCGGAAGATAGCCTGCAAAGAACGCGACAAGCACGGCAATGGCGGCCACAACGAAAAGAAACGTCAGTACCCCGCTAGAGGGACGAGGGGGCTGCTCGGTCGAGGTATGCGCCGCGGGGTGGGTAACCTGCCGCTGCTCCAGTTGCCGCTTTAGATCTCCGATCTCACGCAGCAACCGCTCCTCGTTAGTTTCCACGGTCAGAATTTCTTCAGATTCCGGTTCGTTTGATTCGGTGTGATGCATGAGTTTTCGTTCAAGCAAAGTTCACTTCGGATTCGGCCATGCCTTCCCGCTCTTCCGCTTCAAGCTCCCGCTCGTGATCCACGGGAGGCTCCTTACGGAAGTAACTGTACGTGATCGGCACGATGAACAGCGTGGTGACCGTCGCCAACATCAGCCCGCCGATCACCGCCCGCCCCAGAGGGGCGTTTTGTTCACCGCCCTCCCCGAGCCCGAGCGACATCGGCAGCATGCCCAGGATCATCGCGGAGGCAGTCATCAAAACCGGCCGGATCCGGGTGTACCCGGCTGACAGCGCCGCCTCGCGGGCATCCTTTCCCTCGGCCCGTTCGTCATTGGCGAACACCACCATCAGAATGCTGTTCGCCGTTGCGACGCCGATGCACATGATGGCGCCCATCAGCGAGGGGACGCTGAACGTTGTTTGCGTTACGAACAGCATCCACACGATGCCGGCCAGTGCGCCTGGCAGCGCGGTCAGGATGATAAACGGATCCACCCAGGACTGGAAGTTGACCGCCATGATCAGGTACACCAGAATGATCGCCAGAATCATTCCCATCCCCAGACGGACAAAGGAATCCTGCATCGTGCGCAACTGGCCGCGCACGGTGATGGTTACTCCCCGGGGAAGGTGCGCCGAGGCCTCGCGGACGATCTTCTCGATATCGGAACCCACGCCGCCGAGGTCCCGCCGGTCGGTATTCGAGTAGATATCGAATACGGGCTGGACGTTGTAGTGGGTCACGATCGCCGGCGCATAGCCGCGGCTCACGGTTACGAGGTTTGAGAGTAGCTGCGTCCGCGAAGTTCCGGAGTTCGGGTTCCCGTAGGCTGTCGTATTGCCTATGGGCGCCGAGCCCACCGAGGAGTTCGTCGCGTCACCGATTCCCGCCATCGACGAAGGCGTCGTCGACATCACCGGCTGACCCGACGGAGAAATCGGCGTGCGCAGAAGAATGTCGAGCGAATCGAGCTTATACTGCGGCGTCTGAACGCCGACCTGGTAATTCACGCCGTTGGACCAGTTCAGCCACTCGTTCGGGGCGAGCTGGCCGCTCGAACTCAGCGACACCAGCATGCTCGTTGCGACGTCCTTCTGCGTCAGGCCGAGTTCCTGTGCGCGGCTGCGGTCCACGTTCAACCTGAACTCCGGGTAGTCGACCACCTGTTGGATGTGCACGTCGGCCGCGCCGGGAATCCGGGCGATCTTCTGCTCCAACTGGCGCGCGATTTTATAGTTGACATCCGCGTCCCGGCCGACCACCTGAACGTCGATCGGCGCCGGCAGGCCGAAGTTCAGAATCTGGTTCGTGATGTTAGCCGCCTCGAAGAAAAAGGTTGTGTCGGGGAACTTCTCGTTGAGGCGTTTCCGAAGGGCGACGATGTAGTCGGCGATTCTCCCCTTCCGGTCGGGCCTGAGAGAAATCAGGATGTCGCCGTCGCCATTGGTAATCGTCGCGGTATCGCCGAAGGCCAGGTTGAAGCTACCGTTCGGAAGGCCGATATTGTCGATGATAGTGTCGATCTCGCCCGCCGGAATCACGTTGCGGATCTCTTTCTCGATCGCGGAAAAGTACACTTCTCCTTGCTCCAGGCGTGTACCGGCGGGTGGTCTGGCGTGCAAGCGCATCTGTCCGGAATCGACCGTCGGGAAGAAATCGCGCCCGACCAGCGGCGCCAGCGTTAGGGAACCCGCGGTGAAGACCAGGAAAACCAGAATCACGGCCAGCCGATGATCCAGCGCCCAGTCGAGCAGCCCCGTGTAGTGATGACGCAGCCATTCAAACCGCCGGTTGAATGCGTAATGCGATTTCCAGATCGGCCCTGTCCCTCCGGCCGCTTCACCGTGCTCGCCCTGCCGGTAAAGTTCCAGTTCCGGTTTGAGCAGATAGTGCACCATGGTCGGAATCAGGGTTCGAGACAGAAGGTACGAGGCGAGCATCGCAAACACCACCGCGAGCGCCAGCGGCGTGAACAGGAATTTCGCGACCCCGGTGAGCAGGATCACCGGCACGAATACGATGCAGATGGAAAGGGTCGACACAAAGGCGGGCACCGCGATCTGTTGGGCTCCGTCCAGCACGGCGCGCGCCAGCGGCTTCTTCATCCCCATGTTGCGGTGTGTGTTCTCGATTTCCACCGTCGCGTCGTCCACGAGAATACCCACCGCCAGGGCCATGCCACCCAGCGTCATGACGTTGATCGTCTCGCCCAGCAGACCGAGAATGGTTATCGACGTCAGAATCGACAGCGGAATCGAAATGCAGACGATGAGGGTGCTGCGCCAACTGCCGAGAAACAGCAAAATCATCAACCCCGTCAAGCCCGCGGCGATCAGCGCCTCGCGCAGCACGCCCTGAATCGAGGCGCGGACGAAGATCGACTGATCAAACAGCGGCGTCACCTTCAGCGCCGGCGGCAGCCCGGCCAGAATCCGGGGAAGCGCGCCCTTCACGCGGTTCACGATGTCGAGCGTCGATGTCTTGCCGCTCTTCAACACCGTTAACAGTGCTCCTTTGGAGCCATTCGTCCGGACGATATTCGTTTGCACGGCGAATCCGTCCCGGATCTGCGCCACGTCCCGCATATAAACGGTCGCCACGTTGACTGTCTTCACTGGAAGATCGTTCAACTCGTCCACAATCGTCGGACTGCCGTTCAGCTTGACCTGGTACTCGATGGGGCCCATCTTCGCCGTGCCGGCGGGCAGGATGAGGTTCTGGTTGTTGAACGCGTTCGAGATGTCGACCGGACTCAGCCCCTTGGAATACAGCAGGTCGGGGTTGATGTCCACCATGATCTGGCGTGATTTCCCTCCGTACGGGCCGGGGATCGACGCCCCCTGTACGGTCGCAAGCTGCGTCCGGATGAAGTTCATCCCCAGGTCGTAGAGCTGTTGCTCACTAAGCGTCTTACTCGACAACCCGAGCTGGATGATGGGCACACTCGTTGCGTCGTACTTCAAGACGTTCGGCGGAAACGTACCCGGAGGCACAACTCGGAGGATGGTCTGCGAAATCGCCGTCACCTGCGCCACCGCCATGTCGATACTCACGTTCGGATGAAAGAAAACGCGCACGACCGAAACGCCGGCGTAGGATTGCGATTCGATGTGCTCGATGTCGTTCACGGTCGTCGTCATGGCGCGCTCGAAGATGGTGACCATCCGTTTTTCCATCTCCTCGGGCGCCAGCCCTGGATAAATCCACACAACGCTCACCACCGGGATGTCTATGTAAGGAAAAATATCCACCGGCATTGTGAAAATCGACATCGTTCCCAAAATGGCGATGAGCAACGCCATTACCACGAAGGTGTATGGGCGGCGAAGGGCGAGACGGACTATCCACATGACAATTTCCTGATAGCACGCGAACCGGAACTTCCGCTGCGCGGGTTACGAGCGATAAGCTTTAGATTCAAGCACAGCCCGATCGGTACCGGGTTTTCGCGCCAACCGGGCATGAATCCATTCACTTCCAAGTTGCCACGCTTCCGCCCGATGCCGAAATAGCTCGTTAGGGCTATGGCTCCAAATGAACGATGCCCCGCTGGATCGCCGCGGTGACGGCTTGCGTCCGATCCTCGACGCCGAGCTTGCTCAGAATCTTCTTGACGTGGTTCTTTACGGTGTATTCGGCGATGTCGAGGACATAGCCGATCTGCTTGTTGCTCAGCCCGTCCACGATCAGCCGCAGCACTTCCATCTCG
>JAJYKC010000266.1 GCA_021788955.1 Acidobacteriota bacterium | reverse complement strand
GGGACGGCCCTGATTGCCAGCGGCACCGCTGCCTTGAACCAGGTTTGGGAGCGCGAGGCCGACGCCAAGATGCGGCGCACGCAGGCGCGGCCGCTGCCCGCCGGGCTGTTGAGCCCGCGGAGCGCGGTAATCTTCGCCGTCGTGATTTCGGCGCTCGGCTTTTTCGAGCTGACGTTCGGCGTAAATTTCCTGGCCGGAGCGATCGGGTTGTTTACGCTCCTGAGTTATCTGTTCGTGTACACGCCGTTGAAGAGCCGGTCGTTTCATTCGACGACCATCGGGGCGGTGCCCGGCGCCATGCCGCCGCTGATCGGTTACGCGGCCGCGCATGGGAGCATCACTCCCGAGGCGTGGATCATATTCCTGATCATCTTCCTCTGGCAATTCCCTCACTTTTACGCGATTGCGTGGATGTACCGGGAAGATTACCAGCGCGCGGGCATCCGCATGCTTCCGGTGATTGACGGCGACGGAGAGGCGACTGCCTGGCACATTTTGCTTTTTGCCGGCGTCTTGATTCCAGTGAGCCTGTTGCCGAAGTTCTGGATGATGACAGGGAACTTATACGTTTTCGGCGCGCTGGTGTTTGGTTCCATGTTTTTCTACTCCAGCGTCCGCGCGGCGCTGAACCGTACGCGCCAAAGCGCCCGCCAGGTGTTGCTTGCATCCGTGCTGTATCTTCCCGCGCTTCTCATCCTGATGATGCTTGACCGTCCGGCATGAGACGTACTTTATTCTTCGCACTGCTTCTTCCGCTGGCGGCGTGTCACCAGTCCGCCCCTGCGTTTGACGATTTCGGCGTCGTGCCTCCGTTCGTTCTGACCGCGCAAAACGGGCAGTCCTTCGACGCGACAAGCCTCGACGGGCACGTGTGGGTCGCGGACTTCATTTACACGTCCTGCGCCGGGGTCTGCCCCCGCATGACGAGCCAGATGCACGAAGTGCAGACGGCGCTGAAGCAGCAGTCCGATGTCCAACTGGTGTCCTTCACGGTCGACCCGGCGAATGACACGCCGCCGAGGCTGGCCGAGTATGCGCGCGAGAACGGCGCGAACACGGCCGTGTGGCATTTTCTTACCGGCCCGCAGCCTGCACTGCAGAATCTCGACCGCAATGTGTTCAAGCTGGGCAACGTGGACGGGAGCATGCAGCACAGTTCGCGTTTCGTGCTCTGTGACCAGCACCGCCACATTCGCGGATACTACGACACGTCGGAAAGCGATGCCATCACGCGCCTTCTCGTCGACATTCAACGATTAGAAGGCTCGAAGGGTTGATGGCGGCTCCCGCACTGGCGACAGTAAACGCGACATTGAACGCGACGGCGACGGTGCTCCTGCTGCGTGGCTATTCGCTGATCCGGCAGAAACGGCGCGAACAGCATCGTGTGACGATGCTGGCGGCGTTCGGAGTTTCGATCGCCTTTCTGATCTGCTATGTCATTTATCACCTGCGCGCCGGGACCGTGTATTATCACGGCGCCTTCCCTGCCCTGTATTTTCCGATCCTGATCACGCACGTCGTGCTCGCGGCGGCCGTGCCGGTGCTGGCGGTGATTACGATTCGCCGGGCCTGGCGCGGAAGCTTCGACAAGCACCGGGCGATCGCCCGCTGGACGTTTCCCATCTGGCTTTACGTCAGCGTGACGGGCGTGCTTGTTTATTTGATGCTCTACATTTTTTAGGGCAGCATCATTCGGATGAATCTCCGGCGCCTTCGTTTTCGAGGGCGTCGAGTGCTTCTTCGGCGGCGCGGGCGTGACGGCGCAAGGCGCGAATGGAATTCGACGCTGAGAATCCCGCGGTTCGGAGACGGCGAAACGCGGAGGCAAGGTTTTTCTCGACGCTTAAGAACTCGCCGAGGTTTTTGCCGCGGTATTTTCGTTCGAGCCACGATTCGATAAGCGCCGTTTCATCCGACCCCCGGTAGGCTTCCTCCGCGGCCTTCTCGGCCACAGTGGGCGCAACGCGGCGGGCTCGCAATGTGCGGATCACGCGGATCTTGCCGACGCCTTCGTTGTCGCGGCGGAGCGCGGCGTATTCCCTGGCGAGCCGCTCATCGTCGAGGTAGCCGAGTTCTTTCAGCCGCGCGATCGCCGCGGGGACGTCCGCGGCGTTTTGAGCCTTCAGGCGAAGTTTCTCGCGCATTTCGCCGAGCGTGTAGGCGCGGCCGCTGAGCAGGCGGGCCGCGTAGTCAACCAGTGCCGGCGCTTCCAGAAGTTTCGGTTTCCGTACGGCCATCTGTTTGACACACTAGCAAAGTGGAAGCCGGAAAGGCCGAAGGATCCACGCATCTCGTCTGGCTAAACCGGGCCGCGAGAGAGTATATTGACATACATGAAGCTCAAGTCCGTCCTCCTCGTTCTGCTGTTTGCCCTGGCGGTGTTCTCGCGGCCCCTGCGCGAACCATGGAAGGACGCCGACCTGCTACAGCCCGCGGCGCTTTCGATCCGTCTGGGCGCCGGCGAGAAACCCGTGATCCTGATGGTAGGGTTCAATGTCCTGTACCGGGCCAAGCACATCCCCAGCGCGATTTACGCGGGCCCGACGTCGCAACCCGACGGTCTGGCTCTGCTGAAGAACGGAGTCAAGGGCGTAGATCCGAAGACCGAGATCATCATCTACTGCGGCTGCTGCCCGATGAAGGACTGCCCGAACCTGCGCCCGGCGTTTAAGACCCTCGCCGACATGGGCTATCACAACGTGAAAGTGCTCGAGCTGGAGGATAACTTCAGCGCGGATTGGATCGAACAGGGTTATCCGGTAGAGAAGGGATCGGCTAAGTAAGGCGTGCTTCGCGCTCCGGCGCGGTCCGATAGCTCATGTGAGCCGCGTAGATCCGCCATCCTTCCTCGCCGTTGGCCAGAACCAGTGTTGAGAGTGCGTCAGTAGGTTTCACCCCGCGTTCTTCCGGAGTCAGGCACACGAGTGCATTCACGACGACCACTTGCGGCGCGAGGAATTCGATGCGGTTCGCAGTAACCTTCAACTGCATTCCGCGCAGAGGGCCTGCCTGAGCGTCTTTCTGCGCCCGTTCGATTTCGCGGCGGCCCCGCAGCATAACGTTGTCTCTGGTGATGTAGCCGGCTTCGGGCGCAAACAGAGCGGTAAAGGCGTGGAGATCGCGGCGATTCCATGCGTCTTCCGCCGCGCGCAGAACAGCCCGCACCTGACGTTCCTCCGGGTTCTCCGGCGTCGTGCGCGGCGCGGTCAACGTCATGCGCAGAGCTTAACACTTCAGACCGCCACGGGCACGGCACGGCAGCCGCGCCGCGTCCGAAAGTCCTACGGCACGCGGATCGTCGGTTCCTTCGGGGAGATGCCGTCCGGGTCGTTGACGACGGCCCCGTGTGGCGCGGCGACGGGACCTCGAAGCAGAGGGTCGTTGGTGGCGTGCATCCAGCGATCGAGGCGGGCACGCATTTCATCAGCCGGCCCGGCCGAGTTGGCCGCGGCGATCAGGTTATTTTCTTCACCCGGATCGAAGACGAGATCATATAACTCCTCTTCGGGTACCGGGCGGTTCTTCCATCCATATTCGAGCCAAACTGACTTGCTGAGGCCATCGTCGCAGTTGGGCAGAACCGGAGTCCTTCGGCCGCCGAACCGGCGGATGTACTTGTAGCGGTGGGTCCGGACGGCGCGCATCGGCTCGTATGCCGCGTGGTAGTTGACCTCGGCGAAAATCTGTTCATTGATCTCCCGATTTTCGCCGCGCAACAAGGGGAGGAACGACTTGCCTTCGAGCCACATCGGATGCTCGATGCCAAGCAGGTCGCAAAGCGTGGGATAGACATCGAGTTGGCTGATCATGGCGTCGATCGTGCGGCCACCCGGGAACAGGCCGGGGCCGCGGAGGATCATCGACACGCCCCAACCGTCATCGGTGAGGTTGCATTTCATGCGCGGGAAAGAGATCCCGTGGTCGGTGGTGGACAGAACCAGGGTGTTGCCCCCGTACCCGTTGCGTTCCAGAGCGTCGAGGACCTGGCCGACGCCGTTATCCAGAGTGCGTGCGCTCGAATGAAAAGCGGCCATATCGGCGCGTGTTTCCGGACGGTCCGGCACGGTGCGCGGAGGCTGGGTGAAGCGGGGTTGATCTTCGGGGGTGGGCGCCTGGTACTCGCGATGAGTTTCGAAGAAGCCAACGTCGAGGAAGAACGGTTCCCTGGGGCGCGAATCGAGGAATGCGGTAACGGCGGGTGCAACATCTGCAACGTGCTGGGTGCGGTGGTGCAGGATCTCGTCGTAACCGATGGTTTCCGGTTTGGCGGCAATGTGCTGGAGGCCGCCTAGAATCGAGCGGTAACCGGCCGCGCGAAGCGGATACAGCATATGGTGGCGGTAGTCGTACAGAGAAAAACCGCGATGAGCGAGGCCGAGCATGCCGTTCTGGTGGGCGCACTGGCCGGTGAGGAGCGAAGCGCGGCTGGGTGAGCAGGTCGGCGCGGCGCTGAAGGCGGAACGGAACAGAACACCCTGGCCGGCCAGCTTCTGTATATTCGGCGTGGGAATGTCGTGGCCGTAAGGCGACAGATACCGGCCCGTGTCGTGGGAATGGATGTAGAGAATGTTCGGACGGGAAGGGTTGGCCGGTTGCGCGGCGGCCCGAGTTCCCGCGGCCGTGGCGAGGGCGCCGGCAAGTAAGTCCCGCCGGGTGGGCGACGGCACGTTCGAGTGAGTAAGTGGCATAGGCGGGTCAGTAAATCAAGATATGGATATCTCGGTCGGGGTGTACCATGCGAACAGGTTCCGCTTCATTTCGGCGGCACGTTGCTTGCCGGCCGGCTCCAGAGCGAGATTGCGCATCTCCTGAGGATCGGAAGCCAGATCGAAGAGTTCTTCCTCGTCATGAGTGCGGAACGTGTACTTGAGGCTGCCCTGCCGAATCATGTATTTTGCGCCCCGTGAGTGCAGGGCATACTCGGAATAGACCGTGGTGGGCGGCGCGTCGCCGGGGTTGCGGACCTGGTGGGCGAAGCTTGCCCCGTCGAGACCTTCCGGCCGCGGGACACCGCACAGTTCGCAGATCGTGTTTACATAC
>JAJYKC010000265.1 GCA_021788955.1 Acidobacteriota bacterium | reverse complement strand
GGCTTGCGGCGAGCAGTTCGGTCCAGGCGATGATCTTGACGTAGAAATAGTCGCGGTCGGTGTAGGCGGTGAGGATTTTGACGATGGCGAGAAAGAAGATCAGGTGGACCGTGGATTGAAGGAACGAACGCGAGAGGTAGAAGTAGTCCGCCGCGTAGAAGCCGAGGTAAGCCAGCGTCGCGGCGGTGACGGCCCGGGAGGGAACGCGGAGGCGTAAAAGACCCGATACCATGAGCGCGCGCGCGGCGAGGGCGGCTCCGGTGGCCGCCACCGGGAGGCGCGCGAAATAGCCCGAGCCCGCCAGGGCCAGATAGCCGCTGGCGAGCATACACAGCAGCGCATACTCGAAGAAACGTTCCACCGAAAGCCCGCCGTTTGAGGAGATGCGCATCGGCGCCCTTCTACAGTTCCAGTTTGCCGCGGTACATCATGTCTTTCAGGCGGAAATTTTTGCGCATGCCGAGCGATCGCCATTGGGCGTCGAAGGTGACTTCTTTGTCGGAGGCTTCGATGGGCTGGGTGCGCGGGAACAGGAAGAGAACTTCCGAGCGGGCCTCGGGCGGGTTGACGCGAACCTCCTCGGGCAGGATCGGCTGATGGCCTTTCGGCGTGAGCGTTGTGGTGGCGAGCAGTTCGTCGCGCATGCGGTCCTGCGGGGACTCTTCACCCGGCGCGGGTTTTTTCCGGTTCGAGGGGAGCGTGAGACCGACGACGGCAATGACGTAGTCCTTCTCGACGCGGTCGAGCGTGTAGCCGGCGTCGCCGGGCGCGGGAGGGTTGGCGCCGAACCTCAGGCGGAGCAGAGCTTGCTTGACAGGCAGCGCGCTTTCCCAGCGAACGATGACGCGGATGGTGGGCATGGAGGCGGCAGCGGCGTCGATAGGTCCCGCCGCGCCGGTATCGGGTGAGTGGCCGGGTCCGGCGGGCATGCCGTTGTTGATGGGTGACGGCGGCGCGTAGCCGATGGAAGTACCGCCGTCGCTGTCGCTGTCGCCGGAGCCGCCCGCGCTGTGCGAGTGCGGCGCCTGGAACGTGGCGAGGGTTTCCTTGGCCCAGGGGGAGTCGTTCAGGATGCGGTCCACATCATCCTGGGACCACTGGGTGAATTCGTGTTTCTTCCAGCCTTCGGCGGCGAACAGGGTGATCGCGGCCGCGGCGGCGGCAAACAGGAGGCGCGCCGTCATATTCCTCATTGTCCCGCAGCGGACGGCGGGCCGCTGTGGTCGGGAGCCGGGGGCTTCCCCGGCGGCCGGCGTGTCGCGTATACTTTACGAGTGTCCTGGATTCGCTACAGTCTCTTCTGCGTGCTTCTGGCCGGCGCCGCGCTGGCGCAGGAGGCTTCGCTTAGCGGGATCGTCACGGATTCAACCGGCGCACCCGTTGAAGGCGCCTCCGCCGAGGCGCGCAATCTCGAGACCGGCCAGGCGCGCACCGCGGCCACCGGCCTGCAAGGCCGTTATGCGTTTGTGCCGTTGCCGGTGGGCGTGTACGAGCTCCGAGTGTCGAAGCGGAGCTTTGAGACGGCGGTTCGCGGGGGCATCCGGCTGGAGACGGGCGAGCATGCGGAAGTGGGCGTAACGCTGAAGGTCGGGCCGATGAACGAGAGCGTCACGGTGCATGAGGACGCCCCTGCGGTGGACACGCCGCCAGGCCTGGTTGGAGCGCAGGCGGTGAAAAACCTGCCGCTCAACGGCCGCAGCTTCGATCAACTGTTGACTCTCAACCCGGGCGTGGCAAACTACACGTCGCAAAAACTGGGCGGCATTGGAATATCCAACTCGACGGTCGCCAATCAGTTTTCCGTGGATGGGCGCAGGCCGCAGGAGAATCTGTTTCTGCTGGATGGCGTCGAGTACACGGGAGCGGCGGAGATCAACCTGACACCGGGCGGCACGAGCGGCCAACTGCTCGGCGTCGACGCAGTGCGCGAGTTCAACGTGGAAAGCGGCGCCTACGGTGCGCAGTATGGCAAGCGCCCCGGCGCGCAGGTGGAGATCACCACCGGCAGCGGCACGAACGATTTGCACGGCTCGGTGTACGAGTTCGTCCGCAATAGCGCTTTCGACGCGCGCAATTTCTTCGACAGGCAGACCGTGCCTGGGTTCGGGCGGAACCAGTTCGGGGGTTCGCTCGGCGGCGCGATCAAGAAGAACCGCACGTTTTTCTTCACCGATTACGAAGGTTTCCGGCAGCATCTCGGGTTGAGTAACGTCACCTTCGTGCCGGACAACAATGTGCGGAACGGGTATCTGCCCGGCCCTGGCGGGACGCTCACGCATCTGGGGCTGGCTCCGGGCGTGGCGCGGTTGCTCAACTACTGGCCCCTGGCCAACGGTCCGGATCTCGGCGCCGGGATCGCCGAAGCGTTCAATAGTCCCGTGCAGGGCATTCAGGAGGACTTCGGCGTCGCGCGCGTGGACCAGATCCTGTCGGGCGCCGACTCGCTGAGCGCGGTCTACACGGTGGATGACAGCCGCGACAATACGCCGACGCAGAATCCGCTGAGTCTCGACATCGAGTCGCTGCGCGAGCAGGTGGCGAGCCTGCATGAAACCCACGAGTTTTCCCCGGCCGCGGTGAATTCGGCGACGGTGGGGTTTTCGCGCGGCGCGTATTTGTACACGGGGGAGCCGACGGTGAGCGGGTCGGGATTTGTTTCAGGGCGTCCGATGAGTGCGCTTGTCGTGGGAGGAAGCGCGACGCCGAACACCCCGAGCCAGATCACCCTCGCCGGGAGCAACTTCGGGAGCAACCTTTTCATCAACCGGAACCTGTACACGGCGGCTGACTCCGTGACGGTGGTGAAGGGGATCCATCAACTGACCGCCGGCGTGTGGACCGAGCGCATCCAGGCCAACGACCGCGAGGCGCTGGGCCAGTACGGGCAGGCGACATTTTCGAGTCTCGCCGCGCTGATGCAGGGAGTGGTGACCGTGTTCAGCGCCGTGCCGCAGGCGACGCCGCTGAGCTGGCGGTCCTTCGAGGGAGCTTTCTTCGTTCAGGATGAGATGCGGCTGAGCGATCGGTTCACGTTGACGCTGGGCCTGCGCGCCGAGTCGACCAACGGATGGAATGAAGCGTTCGGACGCGCGGCGGCGTTCGTGCCGGCGCCGGGTGGCGCGCTTCTCACCACGCCGCAAGTGGGGACCTCGGCGCTTACGGTGAACCGCTCAGTCTTCCTGCCGGAACCGCGGGCCGGCATCGCATGGAGCCCTTTCGCAAGCGGCCGCACCGTCATCCGCGCCGGCGCCGGCATCTACCACTCGCTGCAGGACGGCCTCAGCTATCGCCTGGATCAGAACGCGCCGTTCAACACGAGCATCACGCTGAAGAATCAACCGGTCGCCACGCTGAACGTGGTTCCCGGCGCGCCCGCTCCGGCGGGGTCGCTGGTGTCGCCCGCCGGCGTGCAGCCGGATTTTTATACGCCCACCGTGATCTCGTACAACTTCACCGTCGAGCAGCAACTCAGCACGAACACGGTTCTGAACGTGAGTTACCAGGGCTCGCACGGCTATCACGAAATGATCAGCATCGACCCGAATGAGGCGTATTCGGTCACGTGTCCGGCCGCGCCGTGCCCTTCGACGCTCGCCGCCGGCACAATCTACTATCCGCCGAACTCGCCGCTGGCAAATCCGCGGTTGGGTAGCGGCTGGAGCTGGTATTCCGAGGGCGTCAGCAGCTACAACGCGCTGCAGATCGACCTGCGGCGGCGTCTGGCGGCGGGACTCGAGTTGCGCGGCGTTTATACGTGGTCCAAGAGCCTGGACGACGGCTCTACTTTGAACGCGAGCGCTTCGGCCAATGCGCCGGGCCTCGCCGAAGACGCGCGGAATCTGCGCCTGGATTGGGGACCATCCACATTCGACGCGCGGCAGGCGGCGGCGATCGGCGCCAGCTACGATCTGCCGGTCGGGCATGGGCGGCGGTTCGCGGCGTCGGCGCAGGGAGTGGGCGGGTTCCTGGTGTCGGGATGGTCGCTCGACGCGATCGAGACGCTGCGTTCCGGGTTCCCGTTCACGCCGGAGATGAGCTTCAACCCGTCGAACAACGGCGACGCCACGAACCCGGTGCGGCCGTCGTTGAACCCCGCTTTTTCCGGATCCGTTATCCCGGGGAGCCCAAACCGGTGGTTCAACCCGAATGCGTTTGTCGTGCCTACGAACGGGACTTACGGAACGCTGGGGCGCGATGTGTTGTACGGCCCGGGACTGGCGGAGTTGGATCTGGCGCTGGTGAAGGATTCGCATATCGGCGAGACGCTCGACGTTCAGTTCCGCGCCGAGGCGTTCAACATCGCCAATCAGGCCAGCTTCAACACGCCGAACCTGATCGTGTTCACCTCGCCTACGGCCGCGCCGTCGCCCACCGCCGGCGTCATCACGAGCACCGCCACGACTTCCCGGCAACTGCAACTCGCATTGAAGCTGTTGTGGTAAACGCGCCGCTGATAAAATAAGGGTTTCCCCTTTTCGGAGGTACGCGTTGAACTCTACGAGTGTGGCCACAACGGAGGCCGCGGCGGCTGACCGCTGGAAGTCGATATCGCTGGTGTTCGTCTGCACCTTGCTCGGCGCGGCGGCACAGATGCTGATTAAAACCGGTGCGAACACGATCAGCCACAAGGACTGGCTCGCCAGCCTGCTGGGGATGGTGACAAGCATGCCGTTGTTCTTCGGCTATGCGATGTACGGGCTGAGCCTGATCCTGCTGACGCTCGCGTTCCGGCACGGGGAGTTATCGAAACTGTATCCGGTGATCGCGCTGACTTACGTGTGGGTCGCGGCGCTGTCGGTGCTCATCCTGCATGAGCCGATGAATACGTTCAAAGGCATTGGCGTGGCGCTGATTGTGGCCGGGGTGGGGATTATGGGCCTTGGAGGCAAGCGATGACGACCCCGGTTTCCTCGATGATCTATGTGCTGGTGGCGTCGTTTGTCGGCTCCTTCGGCGCGGTGTTTCTGAAGTTCGGCTCGATGAACCTGCACGGCGGATGGAAGAAGTTCGCCACGAACCTGTGGGTGTGGGCCGGCATCATCGCGTACATGCTTTCGAGCGTGTTCTTCGTGCTC
>JAJYKC010000264.1:2631-5079 GCA_021788955.1 Acidobacteriota bacterium | reverse complement strand
GGTGGAACGGTTTCCGTGGTTCTGGCGGCAGGGGCATGATTCGGAGCCGGATCTGGATAACGGGGGAGCGGGGTCGGTGGCGCTGCAGTTGATGTTATTGCAGGAGCGAGGGGATAAGATTCTGCTATTGCCGGCTTGGCCGAAGGGGTGGGATGTGGAGTTCAAGTTACACGCGTCGCGGAATACGACGGTGGAGGGGAGTTATGCGGGTGGGCGGCTCGAGAGGTTAGTGGTGACACCGGAGAGCCGCCGCAAGGATGTTGTCCAGATGGACGGCGAGTAAGTTACCTCGCACCGCTGGAAGGCGGTGGCGGGGGGAAACCTCCTGGCCGGGTGGGGCGCGGCGGGGGAACGTAGTTGAGTAGTTCGTCGACGGGCCGGTTGGCGGCCCAGGCGATGCCTCGGAGGAGGGTGCGCTGGACCTGATAGTTGGCGAAGTCTGCGTAGGTGTGGCCCTGCATGAAGACGAACGCGCGGGCGGGTTGACCTCCGGGAAGGGTGTGTTCGTAAGTCCAGATTTGGGGGACGACTTCGCCGGTGTGGCCTTCGGTCCAACGGGTTTTGGGGATGGTGACGGTGGCGAGGACGTGGATGGCGGGGTCCTTCGCCCAAGTCATTTTGAAGAATGCTTCGTCCCAGATGGTTATGTCGGACATGTCCTTCATGATGGGGTTGGAGGCATCAACGACGTTGTAGTGGATGGGCGCGTCGAGGGTGAAGTTGACCTCGCCGTGTTTCTTAGCGCCGCCGAGTAAGGTGGCAAGGTAAGCGGGGTCGGGGCCGCAGAGGGAGTCATGGAGGCTTACTAAGCCGCCGCCTCGTTTGATGTAAGACATTAGTGCGGTGTTGTCAGGGCCGGTGAGGTAACCGGCGTCCCCTTTATAGATGATGACGACGTCGGTGTGTTCGAGGTCGGCGGCCGATGGCGGATGGAGGGCTCCGTCGACGATGGCTCCGTGGTCGGTGAGGATCTTACTCCAGTCGGCGAGGAACTGGGGATAGTCGTGCTGGCCGGCGAGGTGCGACTTGAGGCCGGCCCAGATGAAGACGTGCATGCCGTTGGGGTTCTGGCCCCAGGCGTGCGGGGCTTGGGCGGACTGGGCCGCTGCGAAGGTGAGCGGCAAGAGGGCGATCAGGGCGGTACGTAGCATCACCGGGAGATCGTATCAGAACTGGAGAAAGGCGGCGTGAAGACGGGTGATAGAGTGCTTGAGTGAGCACGATGCGGAAGATGACAGTCGGATTAATTACGGTGGCGTTCCTGGCGGCGGGATGGGCGGCGAACGTGGATGCGGTGCTGCCGAACGGACGGAAGATACGGCCGGTGGGGACGTGGACGAAGTTAGCACCGTATCCGTTCGCACTGGCGGTGCGTGGGGATGGGCGGCAAATTGTGGTTCCGTGTATCGGGTGGCCGTTCTCGTTGAACATCGTGGACCGGCCGGGGACGGCGCAGGAACGGGTGAGGCAGATTCCGGAGGGACGCGAGAACGATCCGGGAGTGGAGGTGCACGCGGGCGTGGCGTACTCGCCGGACGGAAGGCTGCTGTACGACGCGACGGGGGATTCGGGGGCGGTGGACGTGTGGGAGACGCAGGAGTGGACGAGAGTGGCACGGATCCCTCTAGGGCCGGAGAGTTTCGCGGCGACGGTGGCGCTTTCGCGGGATGGGATGACTTTGTTTGCGCTCGACCAAGGGAACTGGCGGGTGGTGGTGGTGGACACGGCAAGGCGGCAAGTGGTGGCGAGCGCTCCGACGGGCGTGAATCCGCTGGAGATGACACTGGCTCCGGATGGGCGCCGACTGTATGTGACTAACTCGGGGTTGTTCGAATATAAGACGGTGAAAGGAGCGCGTAAGGAAGATACTTTGGCGACGGGGCTGGGGTTTCCTCCGTTCGGGTATCCATCGAAGGAGGCGCGGACGGCGCTGGGGGATGAGAATAGCGTGCGGGGGAGTTCGCTGTGGACTTACTCGGTGGGCGAGGACGGTAAACTGGAAGTTACAGCGAAGTTGAGATTGGGGAAGAGGATTGCGAGAGATACGGTAGGCGGAGCGGCGCCGGCGGGGGTGGCGGTGGATGGCGGACGGGTGTATGTGGCATTGGCGCATGAGGACACGTTGGCGGTGGTGACGTCGAACGGGGAGAAGGTGGAACGGGAGATCGGGCTGACGCCGTTTTCGGGGAGGGCGTTCGAAGACGGGCATGGACGGGCGTTGCGGGGCGTGATGCCGATGGGCGTGGCGGTTGGCGGGGGACGGATATATGTGACGGAGGCGGGGATTGATGCGGTGGCGGTGGTGGATGAGGCGTCGGGGAAGGTTCTGGGGCATTTGCCAGTGGGGTGGTATCCGGCGGCGGCGGCGGTTTCACCGGACGGGAAGACGCTTTGGGTGGTGAATAACAAGGGGAAAGGAGCTGGTCCGAACGGTGGAGAAGCGGGGGA
>JAJYKC010000264.1:0-2621 GCA_021788955.1 Acidobacteriota bacterium | reverse complement strand
CGTGCTCGGGCCCGGGCGCCTCGCCGCGCTCTACCGTCCGGGGTACTGCTCGCTCCCCGAGCACCTGCGCGTCAGCACCGACGGGGGCAGGACGTGGCTCGACGAGCCGCCACCGGTGGGGAAAGGTGCCGGGCCGAACGGTGGGGAAGCGGGGGAGACGAGCCGGAAGACGGGGAATTACATCGGGACGCTGGAGTATGGGAGTCTGTCGGCGATTCGCATCGGCGGAACAGACGACTTAGGGGCGGAAACGAGGAAGGTGATTGCGAATAACCTGGCGGCGCGGGGTGAAGGCGAGAGAGTGCCGCGTGTGAAGCATGTGTTTCTGGTGATTCGTGAGAACCGGACGTTCGATGAGATTCTTGGGGATTTGCCTGGAGTAAATGGCGTGCCGGGGTTGGCGCGGTATGGGGATCGGGTTACTCCGAATGTTCATGCGATGGCGCTGCGGTTCGGGACGAGCGATGCGTTCTTTGTGGATAGCGATGTCTCCGCGGACGGGCACCGGTGGGCGATGGGTGCGGCGCCGGCGCCGTGGATGAGTATGTCGTGGACGACCGACTATGGAGGGCGGCGGAAGGAAGACTGGTTCAGCGAGGCTCCGGGGCGGAGGGCGCTGGGCGGCGGTTCGGACGCGCCGATGCCAGAGGATGAGCCCGAGTTTGGAATGCTGTGGGAGCATATCGCGGGTTCGGGGCTGGCGCTGCGGAATTACGGCGAGGGTTTGGAATTAGAGGGAGCGGATGAGATGGACGGGGCGGCGCCGGAAGGGCAGAGGTTGATTCTGGACTCGCCGGTGCCGGAACCGGTGTATGTTTCGACCGACCGGAAGTACCCGACTTTCAACTTGGGGATTCCGGATCAGTTCCGGTACCGGGAGTTTGTGCGAGATTTTTCGCAGTCAGTGAAAGAGGGGCGGGCGCCGGCGCTGACTGTGATCCGATTGCCCGACGACCATACGGCGAAGCCGAGGCCGGAGGATGGGTATCCTTACCGTGCGTCGTATGTGGCGGATAACGACCTGGCGCTGGGGAACATTGTGGATTGGATTTCGCACAGTGCGATTTGGAAGGACAGCGTGCTGTTTGCGATCGAGGACGACGCACAGGGAGGCGTGGACCATGTGGACGCGCACCGGAGCGTGCTGGTGGTGGCGAGTCCTTATGCGAAACGCGGTCATGTTTCGCACCGGCACGGGAGCATGGGGAGCGTGCAGAGGACGATTTACGAGATGTTGGGGATCGGTCCGCTGAACTTAGAGGATGCGCTGGCGGACGACTTAGAGGATATGTTTCAAGCGGCGCCCGATGTGGAGGCGTATACGGCCAGGCCGTCGGATGAGCGGGTGTTCGATCCGGGGAAGGCGCGGTTGGCTCGGCCGAAGACGGCGGCGGAGGCGAAGGCGCTGCTTCAGTGCGACGATCCGCGGGAGATCCGGCGGGAGTTCGGGCGGTGAGGGGGCCGCTGGGTTATCCGAGGATCTGGAAGCCGGCGGCCGCAGGTCCGGAATCCGGAGTTTCCGAGGGATAGGCGGCGCGTGCGTCGGGGACCTGGAGGTGGGGCATGGGGGCGGCCCGGAAGAAGCGGCGGCAGGGCTTGGAGAGCCAGCGCGCCCAGCGGTTGGCACGGCCACGGCGAGCGCTGTCGGTGGCGATGCCGGTGTTGGCGTACATCTGGCGGTAGAGTTTGGAGACGAACAGGAAGGCGAGGCGCGCGCGAAAGTTGGGGGTGCAGCGGGAGCGCTGCCAGATGCTGGAGAAGCTATAGAAGCGGTCCCAGACGGCTTGGGTTCGCAAGCGGATTTCGTCGCAGCTCATGGTGGGATGCGCCATGAACATTTTCGGGCGCTGTGGCGACGGGATAAGCCAGTAGCGGGTGAGCGGGACGCCGGCGATGGTGGCTCCTTCGGCGGCCTGGGCTTTTTCCCAGCGTTCAAAGTCGACGGTGCCGGCGAAGGGGGTGAGCATGACGAACTGGGCGAAGGTGAGGCCGGCTTTCCGGGCTAACTCGCAGGTGGCGTCGAAGGTATCGGGGCGGTCGGTGGGGAGGCCGAAGATGAAGGAGCCGAGGACGTGGACGCCGTGTTTGCGGAAGGTCTGGAGGCGGTCGACGAGGGTGTCGCCGGAGCAGTTGAAGTCCTTATAAACGGCTTTGAGTCCTTCGGCGGTTACGGCCTCGACGCCGACGAGGGCGCCTCTGATGCGGGCGTTCCGCATGGCGTCGAGAAAGCTGGGGTCCTCGGCGGCTTCCATGGTGATCTGGGTGAAGAAGACCATGTCGTTGGGGAGTTCCGCGAGACGTTCCATGAGTTCGAAGCGCTCTTTGCGGATGGATTCGAGCTGGTCGATACGGGGTTGGTTATGCTGGCGTTCGGCGAGGCGGAGGTCAGTGAAGGAGACGGGATAGAAGTTATCGTCGGCGAGAGCGATGAAGCGGAAGCCGCGGCGGCGGAGTTCGACGACTTCGTCGATGACGGCGTCGCTGGGGCGCTGGCGTGGTTTTTGGCCGTCGGTGCGCCAGACGGAGCAGAACGAGCAGTGTTTGGCGCAGCCGCGGACGGTTTGCACCGAGGCCCACATGTAGGCGTTGTCGGGCATGAGATCCCAGCGGGCGGGCTTGAA
>JAJYKC010000263.1 GCA_021788955.1 Acidobacteriota bacterium | reverse complement strand
GATGGGGGATTTCAATCGCGATGGGAACGCGGACTTGGCGGTGTTGACGAACACGACGGCGTCGGGGGCGTCGCAACTGGTGATTTTGCTCGGCAGCGCCGGAGGGACGTTTACGGCGCTTCCCGCCGTGACGATTGCGGGAGGTGCGCAGTCGATCGCGGCGGCGGATTTTAACAACGACGGAACGCCGGACCTGGCGATCACGCATGGGCCTGGGACGAATTCCGGAGTGGGGTTGATGGCGGGCAATGGGGATGGGACGTTCCAGAGCGAGGTGTTTCTACCGGCGGGTCCGCTGCCGATGGGGATTGCCGTGGCGGACTTCAACCTGGACAATCGTCCGGACCTGGCGATCGCGGTGTCGGGTGCGACGACGCCGATTGGGCAAGGGGGCGCGGAGGTTCTGCTGAATCAATCCCCGGCGACGGCGTCGACGGTGAACGGGGCGAGTTTTACGGCGAACGCGCCCGTGGCGCCGGATTCGATTGCGAGTGTGTTCGGGAGCAACCTGGCGACGCAGACCGAAGTAGCACCGCCGCCGCTGGGTGACAACGTGGCGGGGACGACGGTGAGCGTTACGGGATCCGATGGGGTTTCGCGCCCGGCGAACATTTTCTTTGTGTCGCCGGCTCAGGTGAATGTTCTTGTGCCTTCGGGGACGCCAGCGGGCGCGGCGCAGGCCTCGGTGATCAGCGCGAACGGGAGCGTTTCGTCGAGCCTGTTCGAGGTGGCGCCGATCGCGCCAGGGATCTTCACGGCGAACGCGCAGGGGTTGGCCGCGGCGGTGGTGCTGCGGGTGCATTCGGATGGCTCGCAGACGCTGGAGAACGTGGCTCAGACGATTGGGAACCAGATTGTGCCGGTTCCGATTTCGCTCGATCCTTCGACGGACAAAGTCTATCTGGAGTTGTATGGGACGGGATTGCGCGGGGCGGCGCAGAGCCAGGTGTCGGTGACGGTTGGGCCGTTGGCGTTGACTCCGGTATTTGCGGGGGCGCAGCCTTCGTTTGCCGGGCTGGATCAGGTGAACGTGCTGCTCCCATATTCGCTGAAGGGGATGGGCAATGTGCCGGTTGTGGTTACGGCCGCGGGACATGCGGCCAACATGGTGAACGTGACGATCGAGTAAGGAAGTCCGTTCAACATCGCGCACAACGGAGCCGCGGGGCTTGCGCCACTCGCGGCCCTGTGGTTGTTTCTTTTCATCGCGCACAACGGAGAAGTGAGAAATTGAACGTTCGCGCAGACCGGGTGACACGCGCAGGTGGCCGGATCGGACGCCCGTGCGGCAGCTACATAGTTTTCGCCCAGCGAGGCTGAGAAGACTGGCCTGTTGAGCGGCCACATGCGTGCAGGCTCCAGTGTCATCGTGAATGAATGCGCCATGAAATCACGTAAAGATGCGCGGCATGCTGGATTGGAACGTCTCAGAGGTGCGGCGCTAGGACTCATCGCCCTGATTGTCGTGTCCGCAGGGAGCGGATTTTCGCAGCCAGGTCCTGCGAGCGTAAGTACGATCCAACAGCCCACCGCGGGTCACGCGGTTTTTGACGCTTCCGGGAACACGTACTACTTGTCCGGGCACCCGACAGCAGGCGCGGCGCAAGCCCAGCCCGGAGGTGGAACGTGTTCCATAAGCGGCTTTATGGGCATCCAAATTCCGGGGCCATGTCCCGATGCGGTGGTGATTAAAGTCGACCCTTCCGGCAAGCAAACTTGGGGGACGCTGCTCGGCGGCCCGACCGCGGACAACGGAACCGCGCTCGCCATCGATACCAATGGAAACGTCGCGTTCACTGGTTCGACGGGCGGTCAGTTTCCCACCACGCCTGGCGCGGCGATCGGGTCCAGCGCAAGCGCAACGGCCTTCGCCGCCAAGGTCAGTTCGGATGGCAGCAAGTTTCTTTACTCCACCTATCTGCCGGAGTCGGTGGCCGCTACTTCGGCCATCGCCGTGGATGCGGCGGGCAGCGCGTACATTGCGGGTAAGACATCCGCGGGCCATGCTTTCGTCCTCAAGTTGAGCGCCGACGGCTCAACTATCAACTTCAACGTCACTCTCGCCGGCGGTGGTGCGGACGCCGCGACGGCCGTTGTTGTTGATCCAGCGGGCGATGCTTTCGTCGCGGGGCGGACCACTTCGCCGGATTTTCCGGTTACGGCCGGTGCGTTCCAGCGGCAGCTAAAAGGAACCCAGAATAGCTTCCTTGTCCGGCTAGATCCTTCCGGCAACGTGCTGAGCAGCACATACTTCGGCGGGAGCGGGTCGGACAGCCCGTCGCTGATCGCGGTCGATAGCGCGGGCCATATCGATCTGGTGGGATCTACCAGTTCACTGGATCTCCCCACGACGCAGGGAACCATGCAGCGGTCAGCGATCGTGCCTCCGTGGAACAACTCCTCACCGGCTGGTTTCACGGCGCAGTTCGCCCCGGACGGCATTTCGTTGATCTGGGCGAGTTACGTGGTGAGTTCCGATCTCCGTCTAACCGGTGCGAACTTCGACGTCGGTGTTAGCGCACTTGCGGTAGGCCCGGCTGGCGATATCTACATGGGCGGGCTCACAGGCCCGGGATTTCCGGTGACCCCTTCCGCTCCTGTGATTTGCTTCCAGGGCTCGACCAACCGCAGCAACGGCATCCTGGCTCACTTGAACTCAAACGGTGCGCTCGTCGATGCAACTTATTTGGGGAACAGCGCCGGCGGAGATATCAACTTCGTTGGGGGATTATTGCCGCTTCCCGGCGGTGCAGTGCTGATCGCATGGCACGAGTCCGGCAATGACGTCGTATCCAAGGTCCAATTTGGGAGCGGAGGTTGGACAGCACCAGCCTGCCTATCGAGCGATGTGCTCGACGCCGCGACCGAAGTTGGCAGCGGCGGAGTTGCGCCGGGCGAGCTGATTACGCTCACGGGCTTTGGAATCGGGCCGGATATCGGTGTCGCCTACCAGCCCGACGCACAGAGCAATGCACCCACGCAGTTGGCCGGTGTTCAGGTGCTATTCGACGGTGCGCCGGTGCCAGTGCTGTACGCGCAGTCGCGGCAGATCAATGCGATTGCGCCTGCTGGGTTGACCGTGAACGGGACCACGAACGTTATGGTGACCTACAACGATAAGCAATTCGGACCCGCAGTCGCGACAACGATATTCGGCAGCCCCGGGATTTTCCGACTGCAGATCGGGCAATCCGCGCAGGCCGCAGCAGTTAATCAGGACGGGACGCTCAACGGACCAACGAATCCGGCGGCAAGGGGCTCGATCGTGGCAGTGTGGGGAACGGGCTACGGGCGGACCGACCCCCCATGCCAAAGCGGTGGGCTCAACCTTCCTTATGCCGCGCCGCTGAGTACTGGTATGAGCGCGCTCATCTTATTAGGCGTCGACCCAAACCTACCCGCCGGCGTGCAAAAACCCGCATCGGTGCAGTATGCGGGCAGTGCGCCAACCGTGGTATGCGGAATTGTGCAGGTCAATTTTCAGATACCAAAAGATGTCGCTCCAGGAGTCTTCTCTTTGTTGCCAGGAGTTCAGCTAGTAGACGGAAACACTACGAGCTCTTACCAACCGCAGATCGGCTCCACAATCGCGGTGAAGTGAAATTTGGTCAAGAGACCATCGTGTCCGCCGCCTGCGGGGCGGGTCGTGAAAGGGCGGACCAAGAAGAAACTGGCCGACGAAGCCGCCAAGAAACAGGCCAAGAATCTGGGAGGGTCACATGAGCAAAGTCGAGAGTAAGACACCTTGCCAGGCGCCAGTCCAGGTGATTGAGCCGAGTCTGAAACGGCCATCATCATGCGCTGGCGCAGCGGATCAGCATCCCAAACTCTTTGTTGATGTCCCTCAAGTCGCACCTGCCGCGCCTTGATCCACGCCGCGTAACTCTTGACCGTGATGCTGATATCGTTGTGCTCTACTCTCCCGTCCTGGTTAATTCTTTACGATGGCGGACCTTATCCAGGATGACGCCGGCCGAGGCTTTCCAAACGAAAGGTTGTAGCTGATTCGCGATGCGCGCGTTGGCAACGCCATCGTGGGCCAGCAGCAGAACCTTGCAACGAAGGACCACCTTCTGCGGGCTATTATCGTTTCGAACCAACCGCGCGAGTTCCCGTTTCCGGTCGACGGTTACGGGTAGCGGGGCTGCCGTAGTGAACGTGACTAAGCATACGGCAGATGGGCCGTATTGTCACGCAGTATCTGGGACAGGACACTAGAACGGGAGCGCCATCTGCTCGGCGGCGGTTGAGGCGGGTGGGGGCGGCGTGGGTTGCGCCGGGCGGAGGCCCCACTGTTCTAGGATCCAGCTCTGCTCCCAGCGGGCGCGGTAGCTTCCGAGGGCGTCGCCGGCTTCTTCGAGGGACGCGCTCAAGCGGTCGAGCATTTCGAAGGCTTCCGCGAAGCGTTCGTGGTTGGTGAGCAGGGCGGAGGCGGCGCGGGCGAGGTGGGCTCGTTCGAGTGGATCTGGTTCGAGGGCAAGGCGGGCTTCAAGTTCGCCGAGGGCGCGGAGACATTCGTCGGGTTGGCGCATCCAGGAAGAAAAGAGAGCGAGGAGCTCGGCGGTGGGACGCGGCGCGGGTGTGTGTTCGGATGTGGCGAAGAGGAGCGAGGCGCGGTTGCCGAATTTCAAGGGCGGGCGCAGTTCGGGGTCGAGGTTTTCGAGGACGAGGAGGCAGCGGCGGTCGCCGGTGAGCGTGCGGAGGGATTTCAGATTTTCTTCGTAGGGTCCGCGAAGGCGCATGCCGAGTTCCCAGCCGATGGCGGCGATGACGCCGGTGGCAGGGAGGTGGGCGCAGTCTACCTGGACGGCGGCTTCGAAATCGCCGGCGCAGGCGGAAGAGAAAGCGCGGGCCTCTTCGATTGACGTTTCGGCGACGCCGGCTGAGTCGGCGAGTTGGGCGCGGAGAGATTCAAAGTTGGCGGCGGCGGCCGGTGCGGGACCGGCGCCGAGCAGGTGGCGCTTGCAGGCGCGGAGGGCGGCGGTGCGATCCGTAGAAGCGTCGAAGAAGCCGGTGCGTTTGAGAAGGGCGGGCAGAGGGCAGGGCGCGAGTTGGAGCACGAGGACTTCGGTGTGGGTGTCGCGCGCCTCGTTAACGAGAAC
>JAJYKC010000262.1 GCA_021788955.1 Acidobacteriota bacterium | reverse complement strand
CGAGGGCTTCGGCGATCTGCCGCGCCACCGCGAGCGCCTCGCTGGGAGGCATGGGAGCTTTCCGGAGGATCTCGGCCAGAGTGGGGCCCTCGACTAACTCGAGCACCAGGGCATTTTCCTCGACGCCGTAGATGGCCGCGATGTTGGGATGGTTGAGGGAAGCCAGCACCTGCGCTTCGCGCTTGAAACGCTCGACGCGCGCGGCGTCCTGGGCGAAGGCAGGGGGTAGAACCTTGATGGCGACGTCGCGTGCGAGCGTGGTGTCGGTGGCGCGATAGACCTCGCCCATGCCGCCCTCGCCAAGCTTGGAAACAATCCGGTAGTGGCCGATGACGGAGGGCGCCACTATCTTTGCTCCCGCTCCGGCGTGAATCGCCACAAGGTAGAGCGATTGCCGACGCGCAGGGCGGCCATCCGCCCGTCCGGCAACCAGACCATCGAAACGTAATTGCTCGTCTTATCAAATGGCAGGGGCTGGACAAGGCCGCTCCGGGTATCCAGCACGGCCGGCGCCTCGAACCACGACTCGGAAAGCGAAGTAAGCAAGCGGCCGTCCGCATTCCAACTGCCGGCGGAGAGGTGCAAGTACCTGAGTGCGTTGGCTGCATCGACGGGGACTTCCACCTCTGGCGCGCCATCGAGGGGAACGCGGAACAGGCGCATATTTGGGCTTCCCGGCAGGCTGACCAGCAGCGCCCGGCCGGACGGGTCGGCAACGACGCGATTACCAGGCCGGATCTTCCGAGCCTGACCCCCGGCCGACGGAATGGACCAGATCATGTCCCCGCTGGCGAAATACAAAGTGCCGCCGTCAGGAGATGCCGCCAGGGAAACGATTTCGCCGTTGCCTGGCGAAATCCGGTGCGTGATGCGGCCGGTTTCGGTATCCGCGAATGCGATCGTCGATCGCGGCGCGGCGCCGATCAGAAATGCGATCTCCCGTGGTCCTGCGACCGTCACGGGTGCCGACGTCTCCTCTGTGGTAGCGACCATGGAAACCGGACTCTTGCCGCGCTCCACAACCACGAGGCGTGCGCGCCCAGAATTAAGCACCGTCAGGACCACTCGCCCGTCCGGCAGCGCGGTCATCAGGTCCGGATCGGACACCTCGGGGAAACGAGCGAGCGTTTCCTCCTGATCGCGGTCGAGGGGGCGGGTCACTAACTCGGCGGGCAGATCCGTGATACAAGCATAGATGCTTCCATCGGGCGCGCTATCCACTCCCCAGATTTCATGAGTCGCCGTGAACAGAGTTTGCGCCGGTCCACGGCCGTGAGTTGGAACCTTAATCACGCGCGTAAACTCGCCCAGCTCCTGTGCAATGAGCCCGAATTTTCCGTCCCGGCTCACGGCGTAATCCGGCGCGCCAGTGCCCCTTTGAACATCGGGCGCAAACGGCCGGGTGGCGCCGGTCGCGAGATCCACGACCATCACTCGCGGGCCGCTGGCTTCCTGTCCCAGCGGTTCTCCATCGACCAGCGCTTCTTTGCCGTCCGGAAACACGCGCGGGTTTGCCAAACTACTTCCGGGATCGACGGCCGCGACTGGCAGGTCCTGCACCCGCCCCGTTTCGGGCCAGAAGTGGAAGAGCTGCCATTCATGGGTGGAATTCAATTTAACTGCCAACAAACTGCCGTCGGGAAGAACTTCGGGGCGGTAAGCGTTCGCGAAAACCAGGTGCTCGTCACCGCCGAGCACCGGAACGTTGTAAATCCCCCGCGGCACGGCCGCCTCCCGGTCGTAATAGATGGAGGAACCGTCCGGCGACCAGGTGACGTTGGTCACGTTTCCGTGCTGCTGGCTGTGAGTGAGGATCGACCAGTTACCCGTTTCGGGCGTCATCACGCCGACCTGCGTGTAGCCATCTTCGATGGCGTAGAAGGCGATGAGGTGTCCATCGGGCGAAGAACGCGGCCGGTAGGCGATCTCCGGCCCGCCCAAAATCGCTCCCGTCCAACTCGGCGGCTGCGGCAAGGGAACCAGCAGTTGATAGATGAGGACCGCGAGCGCCATTGAAGCGACCGCGGCGACGGCGGTCAAGATCCGGCGGCGCCAGTGCGGCGCTTTCGCAAGATGCAGCGCTGTGCTGGTCTGGCCGGAGCCATGGGAAACCGCCTCCAGCGCAAACGACAGATCGCGCGCGGACTGAAATCGATTGGCGGGGTCTTTCTCAAGACAGTGGTGCAGAGTTTGCCGAACGCCGGGCGGCACCGTGTCGGGCAGATCCGGCAAGTCCTGCTTGAGGATCGCCGTCATGGTTTCGACGGCCGTATCGCCGTGAAAGGCACGGCGGCCGCTTAACAACTCGTAGAGGATTACGCCGAAGCTGAAAATATCGGACCGGGGATCGGCATCGCGGCCTCGAACCTGTTCCGGCGACATGTAACCGGCGGTTCCCATAATGACGCCGGGCCCGGTGTGGACCGTCACCGTTTCGGTGGCCGCGGCCGGCGTTTGCACCGGACTCACCTTGGCCAGTCCAAAATCCAGGATCTTGATGCGCCCGTCGCGGGTTAGAAAGATGTTGTCGGGTTTCAGATCCCGGTGGACGATGCCCGCTGCGTGCGCCGCGGCAAGTCCGTTAGCGGTCTGAATCGCGTAGTCAAGGACTTTCCGCAAAGAGAAGGAGCCTCGCAGCGGTTCGCCATCGATCAACTCCGTGACGATGTACAACGCGCCGTTTTGTTCTCCGACGTCGTGGATGGCGATGATGTTGGGGTGATTGAGGGCGGCTATGGCGCGTGCTTCCGCCTCAAACCGGTGGCGGCGGGCTGTATCCCCGGCGACGTCTTCCGGCAGGATTTTCAGGGCGACTTCCCGTTTCAGCCTCGTATCGCGAACCCGGTACACCTCGCCCATGCCGCCCGCGCCGATGAGGGTGAGGATTTCGTAGGGACCGAAGCGGGTTCCGGCAGCGTGAGGCATGGCGCGTTCGAACAATTTTACCCTTGGGATGAGTTGCCGGCATCTGCCGGTTTGCTGTCTGGTCACAACGGAGATATCGTGTGGTCATGGGGATGAGCGATATGCGGGACCCAAGATACGAGTCGGCGAAGCGGTCGGTGCAGGCCCTCGGACCCGCCGATCAGTTGCGTCTCATCGCTGAGCTCGCTGCGAGTTTACGCGGTGAGGTCGGGGGTAAACCTCAAAGGAGCGTGCTGGAACTCCAGGGCTTGGGCAAGTCGCTCTGGCAGGGCATTGACGTCGATCAGTACCTGCGGCGGGAACGTGCCTCGTGGAATGGCTAGCGGCGCTACGCGGAACGACCGTGGGCTTGGACACCGGTCCGCTGATCTACTACATCGAGGAACATCCGGCATACCTACCGAAGATCAAGCCGTTCTTTGAGGCTGCGGCGAGGGGCGACTTCCGGATTGTGACGTCCTTCATCACTTTGGTCGAGGTCCTGGTTCACCCCCTGCGCGAAGGCCAGCCAGAATTGGCCGAGGAGTATCGCAACATCCTGCTTCAGTCGGCCGAGATCACCGCGATCCCCTTGGACGAGGGCATCCCTGAGGAAGCAGCAAGCCTCCGGGCGCGGCACAATCTTCGCACGCCCGATGCGATTCAACTTGCGACGGCGATGCGCTCCGGAGCGTCGTGGTTCTTAACCAACGACTCGAGCCTGGCCGCCGTTCCGGGCATCTCGGTACAGATACTGCAGAACCTGGCCTAGATTTAGACCACGCGCAACGGAGCCGGGCGGCTGACGCCGCTGGCGGGCGGGGTGTCGGAGTCGCCTGCAGTTGTCTTCGGACGGGTCGATTTCGTATTGGCTCGTGTTTTCGGCGTGCATGTTTCGGCGTGCATTGACTGGGGTGCGAAACGGGATTATGCTTTGGGTGGGAGAACATAGAGCACCACGTAAAAGTGGTGGTTATAGATCAGATACGAGGGAATTGCGGCATGGCGTGGCGGGACGAGTACGAGGCGAAGAGGAAGACGGCGCGGGAGGCTCTGCGGGTGGTGGAGTCCGGGGACCGGGTGTGGATCCAACAGGGGAACGCGACGCCGCAGCCTTTGGTGGATGCTTTGGTGGCCCGGGCGCCGGTGCTTCGGAACGTCGAAGTGGCGAGCATGTTGACGCTGGGGGATGCCGCGTATGTGCGGCCGGAGTATGAGGGGATTTTCCGGCACAACGCCTTGTTCATGGGCTCGAACGTGCGTGATGCGGTGCAGAGCGGGCGGGCGGACTACACGCCGGTTTTCTTGAGCGAGATCGACGATTTGTTGACGAACGGCGCGCTGCCGCTGGATGTGGCTTTGGTGCAGGTGGCTCCGCCGGACCGGCATGGTTATATGAGTTTCGGCGTGGCGGTGGACTGTTCGCTGACGGCGGCGCGGTCGGCGAAATATGCAATTGCGGAAGTGAACGAGGAGATGCCGCGGACGTACGGCGACTGCTTCCTGCATGTGAGCGAGGTGGACGCCGTGGTGGAGACGAAGCGGCCGCTGCTGGAGTTCGAGAGGGAGCCGTACACGGAAGTGCACCGGAGGATCGCGGAGAACGTGGCGACGCTGGTGCCGGATGGGGCGACGCTGCAGTTGGGAATCGGGGGGATTCCGGATGCGGTGCTGACCTGTCTGGAGGGGCACCGGGATTTGGGGATTCATTCCGAGCTCGTGTCGGACGGGGTGATTCCGCTGATTGAGAAGGGCGTGATCAACGGGGCGCGGAAGACGCTGCACACGGGGAAAGCGGTAGTCGGGTTTGTGCTGGGGACGAAGAAGCTGTTCGATTTCCTGCAAGAGAATCCGTTTTTCGAGTTTCATCCGATTAAGTACGTCAACGATCCGTTTGTGGTGGCGCGGAACGAGAACATGGTGGCGATCAATTCGGCGATTCAGGTGGATTTGACGGGGCAGGTGTGTTCGGACTCGATCGGGACGCGGCCGTACAGCGGGTTTGGCGGGCAGGTGGATTTTCTGCGGGGCGCGGCGCGGGCCAAGGGCGGGCGGCCGGTGATTGCGCTGCCGGCGACGGCGAAGGGCGGGACGATTTCGCGGATTGTGCCGATGCCGGACGCGGGGACGGGCGTGGTGACGTCGAGGGCGGACGTGCATTACGTGGTGACGGAGTTCGGCGTGGCGCCGCTGCACGGCAAG
>JAJYKC010000261.1 GCA_021788955.1 Acidobacteriota bacterium | reverse complement strand
GTTGGAGACCGGGAGGGCGGGTGGCGTGGCGACGGATTGCGGCATGAGCCTAGCGTAGCCGGTCGGCGCGGGCGCGGCCAAGCCAGCCGCCAAAAACACAACGGCCCCGGAGAGCATGTCCGGGGCCGGGGATGAACTGCTTCGGTTGCGCGCGTCTACTCGACGTCGCTGCGGCGCTTCTTGCGGTTGCGCTTGCGCGCCAGGGCTTCCTTGGTCCGGCGCTTTTCGCCGGGCTTCAGGTAGTAGGAATGACGCTTGATTTCCTTGATGATGTCTTCCTGCTGTACCTTGCGCTTAAAGCGGCGAAGCGCGCTTTCTACGGTTTCGCCGTCTTGTACGACAACTTCCGCCAATCGAATTCACCTCACTCCCGGAACACACCCCCACTTGCGGTCCCCGCGTGGAGGGGTAAACTCAAGCATAGCGCATCGGCGCACGGGGAGCCCGCGGCGTACTATGCTATATTCAGAAGCCAGGCCGGGTGCTGCGCGCCTGAGGAGTTTCCATGCACGCAGCGGCAAGGCCGGCCGTTTCAGACCCGAGGACTAAGGAGCCCAGCGTGAATCTACGTCCGTTGCACGACCATGTCGTCATCCGCCGGATCGAACAGGAGGAGACCGCGCGCGGCGGGATCATCATTCCGGATTCGGCGAAAGAGAAGCCGCAACAGGGCGAAGTGATCGCGGTGGGCGAGGGCAAGCTGAACAAGGACGGAACGCGGGCCGCGCTGGACGTCAAACCCGGCGACCGGATCCTGTTCGGAAAGTACTCGGGCTCGGACATCAAGATCGATGGGGAAGAATATCTCATCCTCCGCGAAGAGGAAATTTTAGGAGTGTTGACGAATGCATAGGGTTTTTCGCGCCGCCTTCCTGGTGGTCATCACGGCGGCCGCCGCGGCCGCGCAGGTAAAGATCGGCATCATAAATTCGGCACAGGCGATTTCCAGCACGCAGGAGATCAAGAAGGCGCAGGCGGAGCTGGAAGCGAAGTTCAAGCCGCGCCAGGACGAGTTGACCAAGCTGCAGTCGGACCTGCAAAACATCCAGACCCAGCTTCAGGGCGGCAAGCTGAGCCCGCAGGGCGAACAGGAGTTGAATGCGGAGGGCACGCGCAAACAGCGCGAGTTCCAGCGCAAGGAGCAGGATCTGCGCGACGACGTGGACCGCGAGCGTCAGGACGTGCTGAGCCGCGCCAACGGCCGCATGCAGGACGTCATCAAGAAACTCGCCGCCGAGAAGGGCCTTGACGCGGTCTTCGATTCCTCCACCATGCTGTTCTTTAAGCCCGCAATGGACATCACGCCGGATGCAGTCACCGCTTACGACAAGGCGTACCCGGTGACCGCGGCAGCGAAGTAACATCAGAGAGGAGGACGCTGCCGCTATGGGTAGCTACCTGGAGGCTTACGGATCGCACGAAGAGTTGCGCGCCAAGCGCTCGCACCGCATCCGTCTCGGCGCGGGCATCGGCGCCATCGTGCTCGTGGTCGGAGCCATTCTCTACGGCTCGTTCCGGAACTACACCCAGGAGCACCAGGTAAAAGCGTTCCTGCGCCTGTTGCAGGCCGGACAGTACCAGGATGCCTACCTGATGTGGGGTTGCTCGGAGGCCACGCCCTGCCCGAACTATCCCTTCCCCCAGTTCCGCCAGGATTGGGGTCCGGGCAGCACGCACGCCAATGTCGAGGCCGCGCAGCTCGGCGACGTCCAGGCCTGCGGGTCCGGCGTGCTCATCCACGTCAACATTCCCGGCCAGCAGTCGACCGCGCTTTGGGTCGAGCGCAGCTCCGGGATCATCGGCTTCGCCCCGTTCGACGATTGCCCCGGCGTGCGCCATCTGCGCATCGGAGCGTTTCTGAAGTCGCTGTTCGGGAAGTAAAGTCCTGGAGCCGGCGACAGGAATCGAACCTGCGACCCTCTGATTACAAATCAGATGCTCTACCTGCTGAGCTACACCGGCCCGCTCGCTCTTTTCGATTCTAGCCGAACGATCCGCCGCGATGCTCTCGATGCGCTCAGCTATTTCATCGATTGACACTGACTACTTTACACTGTAAAGTACTAACCATGGATGCCCTCAGAATGCACCGCGCCACCGCCGCGGTCGCCGTTGCGGCCCTCCTGGCCTGGGCCCTGTTCCAGCTCAGCAAACAGCCGGCCCTCAGCGAGGCGAACCCGTTCGGGCGGGATCCTTATGACGCCGTGGGCTCGATCGCGCTCCAGGTGGCGCTCCTCGCCGCCGGTCTTGCCTATTCCCGTTCCCTGCGCATGCGCTCGCACCCGCTGCGGTACCATCACCCGAACCTGATTCTGCGCGGCAACGTCGTGGCGATTCTTTCGATCGGCGTGACAATTCTGGCCGGCAGCATCGCGGAAGTGTTGAACCCGAAGCCACCCTCCGCCGATGCCCGGTTGCTGCTCGCGGGGCTGGACGGGATGGCGCTGGTGACGGTCTACTGCGCCGCCGCGGTGATGCACGCCTTTCGCGGTTTGCCGGCCGTTGCGTCCCCGGCGAATCTCACGCTATGCGACGCGATCGACGATTTCTGGATGTTCGTCCGTGTGCCGGTATCGAGGCTGCGCGCGCTGCTCCCGGAGCGCGTGGTGTGGTTTGCCCTGACGTTCCGCGCCGAGCGTCTGTTTGCCCGCATCGCCTCTTTCGATCCGCGCCGCCATCCATGGCGCTTCGCCTCCGCGGCGGGAATCGCCGCCGGTTCCTGCCTGTGCCTGGCGGAACTGCACGAGGGGTTGCCGCCAAGCCTGCCGGTGGGGCTGCTGGCCACGTCGATCTTTCTGGCCGGCGAGACGCTGGCCGTGCTGCTCGGCTTTGCGCTCCTCGGTGGCTACCTCGGGCTTCGCCCTCCGCTTCGCGCGCGGCGTTGACGCCCTCAGTACAGAATCGACGGCAAATACGCGCCTTGCGGCTCGTGGTAAAGGCCCATCGTCATCAGCGTGAGCGGCTGCACGATGCGGAGGCCCATCTCGAGGCACCAGCGGAGCAGATCGGAGTTCCGCGCTGGCACGAGAATGCCGGGGCCGAGGAAACGCTCGGCCTGCGCGATCAGGGCTTCAATGTCGGGGTTGGCGAGACCCGCGGCATGGCCGAAGAAGGCCAGGGCTGTCGCATAGCCGGTGATGCGGCCGTCGCGTTCAACCACGCGCGCCGAGCCCATGCGGATGGCGTCGGCGAGTTCGCCCCCCCGGTCGTGCCCGTGCACCTGCATGCACACGTGGCTGCAGGCTTCAATGTCCTCGATACGCGCCGGCCGGACCCGGCAGCCCTCAACCGGTTTTCCGATCGGCGGCCCCTGGACCGTGACCAGCGGCTCGCGGACGTCGAAGCCGAGCTTGATGTAAAGCGAAAGCGACCGGTTATGATAGGCCGCCTGGACTAGCCGGACGCCGGGCAGGGCTTTCTCGCGCGTCCGTTCGATCACAGCCTCCATCAGTATGCGGCCGATACCGGTGTTCTGAACGTTAGGGTCCACCGTAATCGGCCCGATGCCGCCCACCGCGGACCGTTCATCGAGGCAGTTGCTGCCCACGATGCGGCCTTTCTGCTCGGCGACGATGCAGAAGAACTTCGGGTGGGAGAACATACCGGCGAGCAGGTCGATGGCGACCTCGACGGAGGGCATGTCCGGCGGAAACGAGTGTTCGATCGCGATGCTGTGGAAGGCCTTGTAACAGATGGTGCCGCAGACGGGAGCGTCTTCCGGCGCGGCTTTTCGAATCGTCACCGCGGGGCGGGCGGCTTGGGCGGGCTGCGATGCGGACGGCATGGGAGCGCCTCCAACAAATTCCCTATACACGCCATTTTACGCCCAACCGGCTTACCATATCGGCCCGGTTTCCGCTCGCTTTGCTGCCCGGAGGTCGAGGCGGCTTTATTGCTGTGGAGGACAGCACGGCATCGGGCCGCCCATCCCCATGCGTCCGGCCCACTCCGGACGGCCCGTCTTGTCGCGGAGAGTCAGCGTCTTGCCGCCCTTCACCACTTCGCGCGCGATCACGTAGTCCTTGTCGTTGATCTTTACCTTAGAGCCCGTGACCTCGACTTCGTCACCCTTGGCGAACGAAAAGCCCTTGCTGGTGAGAAAGTTTGTCGGGCCGAGCATCACTTCCACGGTCGCATCTTTTGTTTTCACCATGAGATGCGTACCCATCCACATGCCGCGCGTGCCCTGTGTCACTTCGTCCACCGCGCCTTTCAGCGTGGTTTCCGTCTTCGGGTCGTACATCCGCCCCATGCCGGGCCCCGGTTGGGCCTGTGCCATCACCGCGCCGGCAACCGCAAGCGCTGCCGCCGCCAGCCATACGTTCCAATGTTTCATCGCCTGGCTCCTTGTGCGTTTCTTCCCCCTCAAACTGATGCCGCAAACCAGGTGCCAATCGCGCACACAACACGGGATTGAAGCCGCGATCGCAGCAAGCCCAGCGGTGGAGGGTAAATTTTCGCGGAGCAGTTCGAAGATTTGAATCCAGGCGTGGCGGCTCAGGCGGCGCCGAGGGAGCGCCGCGAATGGTAAGCCAGTAAGGCGCGCGCGGCATCCTGCCCCATCGTCCGCTCGAGCATCGCCGGACGGGTGCGCGTGAGGTCCACCGCCACCAGGCCGTCGAGAGCGTTCGAGAACTGACGGTCGACGTTGAGCGCCACCAGGCGCGCGCCCAGGCTGAGGTATTGGCGCAGAAGCACGGGGATGCCCTTGCCGTCTGTCTCCAGATCCGCGACCCACGCCGAGAGCTCGTCGAGTTCGGCGGGCGTTCGCCCCGGCCGGGGAGCGAGCGCCATGCGCCGGAACGGGCGGCGCGGGCGAACCAGTCGCGCCAGTTCGGGGGCCAGGGCGGCGCCCTCGAGATAATCGGCGATCAGACGCCGCGAGGCGGGTTGGTAGTCGTTGCTGATGCTGACCGGGCCGAACATGTAACGGTAATCGGGATTTTTCAGCAGCGTGTATAAAATTCCTTTCCAAAGCAGGAACAGGGAAGTAGGCCTTCGCTGGTATTCCCGCGCGATGAACGAGCGCCCCATTTCGAGGCCTTCGTTAAGGTAGGGGATAAATTTTTTCCGCAGTTTAAACAACGTGTTTACATAAAACCCTTTT
>JAJYKC010000260.1 GCA_021788955.1 Acidobacteriota bacterium | reverse complement strand
TACGGCATCCATGTCTGCTCCCCCTTCGGGGATTTCCAAGGGTCGCGCAGCACTTGGTCGCTCACATGTCTCCTGCGTTCGCGGCACTCGTACATCCAGGTACAGCGTACTTCCCCGTACATCGGATGACCACTCCCACAAAAGTGGAGGGAGAGTCCGCACGGTTATCCTGTTGGGCATGTTTATTCGTTTTTAATCAGTTTGCAGCTCTGGAAGATTCCGGTAATGCTCCAGCACCTGCGGGTTGGCCAGCGCGTCGGTGTTCTTCACCGGCCGGTTGTGGATCACGTTGCGCACCGCCAGCTCGGTGATCTTGCCGCTGATGGTGCGCGGGATATCGGGGACGGGTACGATCTTGGCCGGCACATGCCGCGGCGAAGTATTCTCACGGATGGTTCTCCTGATTCTGCCGGCAAGTGCTTCGTCGAGCTTCACGCCTTCCCGTAACCGCACGAACAGGATCACGCGCACATCCCCCTGCCAGTCCTGGCCCACCGCCAGGCTTTCCACGATCTCCGGCAGTTTTTCCACCTGACGGTAGATCTCCGCCGTGCCGATGCGCACGCCGCCGGGATTCAGGGTGGCATCCGAGCGGCCGTAGATAATGAGGCCGTCCCGTTCCGTGAGTTCCGCCCAGTCGCCGTGGCGCCATATATCCGGGAAATAGTCGAAATAGGCATCATGGTATTTGCGGCCGTCCGGGTCGTTCCAGAAGTACACCGGCATGGAGGGGAACGGCTTCACGCACACCAGTTCGCCCGGCTTGCCGTGCAACGGCTTGCCGTCCTCGCTCCAGATTTCCACCGCCATGCCAAGGCCGCGGCATTGCAATTCCCCCGGATAGACCGGCAGCAGGGGATTGCCCAGCGCGAAACAGGAAATGATGTCGGTGCCGCCGGAAATGGAAGACAGGCACAATTCCCGCTTGATGTCGCGGTACACGTATTCCGAGCTTTCCGGCAGCAGCGGCGAGCCGGTGGAAGTGATGATGCGCAGTTTGTCGAGCCGGTATTTCCCACCGGGTTTGACGCCGAACTTCTCGGCGGCCGACAGGTACTTGGCGCTGGTACCGAAGATGCTCATGCCTTCTTCGTCGGCGATGCGCCACAGGATGTCGTGCAGCGGATGGAACGGTGAACCGTCATACAGCAGTACCGTGGCGCCCACGGCCAGGCTGGAAACCAGCCAGTTCCACATCATCCAGCCGCAGGTGGTGAAATAAAAGATCACGTCCTCGCGCTTCAGGTCCGTGTGCAGCGCCAGTTCTTTGAGATGCTGGATGAGCGTGCCGCCGGCGCCATGCACGATGCACTTGGGCACGCCGGTGGTGCCGGAGCTGTACATGATGTACACCGGATGGTTGAAGGACAGTTGCGCGAATTCGATTTCCCGTGCATCCGTCAGGTAGTCGTTCCAATGCACCGCGTGAGGCACGGCGGAAATGTCGGGTCGCGAGTTGGCGTAAGGCACTACAACCACGCGCTGTACCGAGGGCAGTTTCTCCAGCACGCCGCGGATGCGTTCCAGCGAGTCAATGGTCTTGCAGGCGTAGAAGTAGCCGTCGCAGGTGAAGAGCACCTTGGGTTCGATCTGGCCGAAGCGGTCCAGCACGCCGTTGATACCGAAATCCGGCGAGCAGGAGGACCAGATGGCGCCGATACTCGTTGTCGCCAGCATGGCGATGACGGTTTCCGGCCGGTTGGGCATGAAACCGGCCACCCGGTCGCCGGTTTTCACGCCGGATTTGCGCAAGGCGTCGGCGAGCCCGGCTGTCTGGCGGAAAAGTTCCTGGTAGGTCAACGTGATGCGTTTGCCATCATGCTCGCAGCGGAATACCAGCGCGGTGCGGTCATCCCGGTAGCGCAGCAGGTTCTCCGCAAAATTGAGCCGTGCGCCCGTAAACCACCTGGTGCCCGGCATCGTGTGGTCGTCCTCAAGCACCGTGTCCCAGGTTTTGCCGGCCTTGATACCGCAGAAAGCCCACACCTGCGGCCAGAAACGCTCCGGATGCTCGATGGACCAGCGGTACAACGCGGCGTAGCTGTGGATGTCTGGATCGCATTCACGCCGCACGTGTTCCAGGAAGCGCGTCAGATTGGCGCGCTCAATCAGGTCTTTGTTCGGTGTCCAGAGCGGTTGGGTCATGAAGGGGGTCTGGGGACATCAGTGCCAGTGCGAATTATCGCAGGTTTTGCGCGGCTTTCAGCCGCAGGTACGCGATGCGGCTGCCGTCCGGCCGCATACCAGCGGTGCGGTGTCCGGCAATTCTGGGTCCGACTTCAAGCCGCGCGGAACGAGACACCCCGGGGGCGGATAAGGTATCGTGCACGCCAATCGCGGCGGTAACCGCCGGGGGGTGGGTTCCGTCCAGCGGGCGGGAAGACGGCATTCCGGCAATGGGGAGAATCTCGGATGAGAGTCCAACCGCAAACTGGTGTTACGTCGCTCAGTGAAATGACTATCCGCGGCCTGCTCATCGGCGTCATTATCACGGTGATCTTCACGGCAGCGAACGTGTATTTCGGCCTCAAGGCCGGTCTGACCTTCTCCACCTCGATTCCGGCCGCAGTGATCTCCATGGCGATCCTGCGCGGCTTCCCCGGCGCGACCATGCAGGAGAACAACATCGTGCAGACGGTGGCTTCGGCGGCTGGCACCCTGTCCTCGATCATCTTCGTGCTGCCGGGGCTCATCATCGTCGGCTGGTGGACCGGCTTTCCGTTCTGGATGTCGTTCGGCATCTGCGCCGCCGGCGGCATCCTCGGCGTCATGTACACCATTCCCCTGCGGCGTGCGCTGGTGACCGATTCCGATCTGCCGTATCCCGAAGGCGTGGCCTGCGCCGAAGTCCTAAAAGTCGGTTCAAACCCGGCCTCGGCGGAGGCCGCTGATTCCGTCGAAGCGGGCGGCACCGGATTGAAGGCCGTGGTGATGGGCTCGATCGTCTCGGCGGTGTTCTATGTGATCGTGCAGACCAAGATCTTCGCCAGCGACGTGGCGCAGTATTTCCACTTCGGCAACAAGGGCGCGGCCAGCGGCTTCGACTTCAGCCTGTCGTTCGCGTTGTTCGCCATTGGCCACCTGGTCGGGCTTTCGGTGGGCATCGCCATGCTGGTGGGTGCGCTGATCGGCTGGGGCTGGGCGGTGCCGCATTTCACGTTGCTGCATCCGGCCGCAGGCGCGGCCGCGGATCTGGCCCAGGGCGCATGGAGTCATTACGTGCGCTTCGTCGGCGCCGGCGCCATCGGTGTGGCCGCCATCTGGACACTGGGCACGCTGGTCAAGCCCGTCATCGGCGGGCTCTCCGGCGCCATGGCCGCCTCGCGGGTGCGCAAGGCCGGACAGGCGGACACCCTGCCGCGCACCGAGCATGACATACCGATCGGCATGGTCGGTCTGGTTTCGCTCGTGTGCCTGATCCCCGTTGCCTGGTTACTGTGGCACTTCAGTGTCATCAGCGGGTTGGGTTCTCATGCCCTGCTGCTGACACTCGGCGGCGTGGTGTTCGTGGTCATCATGGGATTTCTGGTGTCCACGGTCTGCGGCTATATGGCCGGCCTCATCGGTTCCTCCAACAGCCCGTTATCGGGTATCGGCATTCTGGTGGTGGTGATCGCCGCGCTGCTGCTGGTATTGGGCGTGAAATCGCTAATGCCCGCCGATACCGGCAAGGCGCTGGTGGCGTTCGCACTGTTCGTGACCTCGATCGTGTTCGCGGTGGCCTCCATCGCCAACAACAACCTGCAGGACCTCAAGACCGGTCAGCTGGTGGACGCCACGCCCTCGAAACAGCAGTGGGCGCTGGTGATCGGCGTGATCGCGGGCGCCCTCATCATTCCGCCGGTACTGGATCTGCTCAATCACGCCTACGGATTCGTGGGTGCGCCCGGTGTCAACCCGGCGCGTGCGCTACCGGCGCCGCAGGCCGGCCTGATTTCGGCGCTGGCGCAGGGCGTCATCCAGAACAATATAGACTGGTGGCTGATCGGCATGGGTGGGGTGATCGGTGTCGCCAGTATCGTGTTCGATGCCATCCTGAAACGCACAACGAAATCGGCGCGACTGCCGCCGCTCGCGATCGGCTTGGGGATTTACCTGCCGACTTCCACCACGCTGATGGTAGTGGTGGGTGCAGTCGTCGGCTGGTGGTTCAACCGCCGCGCCGACCGCACGCCGAAACCGGAAGCCGCCAAACAACTTGGCGTGCTGCTGGCCTCCGGCCTGATCGTCGGCGAAAGCCTGCTGGGCGTGGTGATCGCGGCGGTGGTGGCGTTCTCCGGCAATGCCTCGCCGCTGGCACTGGTCGGGCCGGGTTTCGAAACCGCTTCCATATGGATCGGCGGGATCGCGTTCGTGGCGGTGACTTTCGTGCTGTATCGCTGGATTGAACGGCTGGCACAGAACTGATGGGTGCGGCTGCGCCGCCGCTATTTTGAGAGCGGGGTTCCGCTCCCGCAGCGCAGGTTACTTTTCTTTGACGCAAAGAAAAGTAACCAAAAGAAACATTCAAGAGCGTCGTCTAGCTCATCTGGCTAAACCAGGTGCTTCACGTTGCACAGGTTTTCTTCCTGTGTCGGCTTTTCAGCCATGACAATTACATAGGCTTGGTGCGGAACTGACTCTGCGACTTCGCGATACTGAAAAGTGTCGCTGTCTAAGGGCACGCCGTACAGTTTCGAGACCGCGCTATATCCAGCATTCCTTGTTCTTCAAACCCTGTGGATTCCGCCAAGCAGCGCAGTGCCCGCAGGGAAAAGCCTGCCGCAGGCAGCACGAAGCCAGGGATGGCGAGTCCGCGCGACCGGCACAGGGGCGAGAAGCGCCGCTTCGAGCGGGCGCACAGGATATGCACCCTGGGCTTTCCCGCGGAGCAGGATGCGCAGCGGAAAGTGCCGTGAGCGCGGCCCCGAGGACGCGAGCAGCGAGGGCACGCGCCTGAAATCGAATTCTCCCCGATTCGATTTCAGGTGGGCGCGGAATCCCCGGGGCGTATTTCTTTGGCTACTTTTTTTGCACGAACAAAGAAAGTAGCCCGTAGTGCGGGGGGCGGAACCCCGCTCCAGTTAAAGCAGTGGCGTAGCCGCCGCCTTATTAGAGTTTATCCAGTTCAGATCGG
>JAJYKC010000259.1 GCA_021788955.1 Acidobacteriota bacterium | reverse complement strand
TTGCCGAGCGGCTTGGTGTGCAGCATCGAGTAGTAGCCGATGACTTCGTCGACCTGCATGGGCTGGACGCCGCAGCGGCGGGCCACTTCTTCGACCAGTTCCCTGGTGACGCAACCGACCTCGTCCTGCGCGTACATGAGCATCGGCACCACGGCCGAACGCTGGCGTCCTTCGGGATAAATGGTAAGCAACTTAGCGAAGCGGGCTTCGAGAGCGGGTGAGAAAGTCATTTAGCGATCCACATCTCCGAGAACGAAATCCATACTGCCCATCGAGGCGATCGAGTCGGCGATGAGCTTACCCTTGAGCAGCGTGCCGATGGACTGGACGTTGCCGAAGCTCGGCGTCCGCATAAAGACGCGGTAGGGCTGGGAGGTACCGTCGCTCACCACGTAGTAGGCGATTTCGCCGCGCGGGCTTTCGATGGCCTGGTAGACTTCTCCGGCGGGCACGCGGAAGCCCTCCGTGACGATTTTGAAGTGATAGATGAGGGCTTCCATCTGGGTCTTCATCTTTTCGCGGTCGGGCAGGGTGACGTGCTGGTAGTCCGCCTTCCACGGGCCTTCGGGCATGCCGTCGAGCGCCTGCTGGACGATGCGTGTGCTCTGCCGCATTTCCTGCATGCGGACCTGATACCGGGCGTACACGTCGTTGCCGGTGCGCGTGGGAACTGTGAAATCGAATTTGTCGTAGCTGGAATAGGGCTCGCTCTTGCGGATGTCCCAGGGGAGTCCCGCGGCGCGGATCATGGGGCCGGTAACGCCTTCGGCGAGCATGTCCTCGAGCGAGATATGGCCGACGCCGCGGGTGCGCTCGATCCAGATGGGGTTGTGTTCGAGCAGCGCTTCGTACTCGTCAATGCGGCTGGGAAAGGTATCGATGAAACCCTTCACCCGCTGCTGCCAGCCCCGCGGCGGCTCGAGTGCGAGGCCTCCGATGCGGATGTAGCTGGTCATCATCCGCTGGCCGGAGAACATCTCGAACAGCTTGAGCACCTGCTCGCGTTCGCGGAAGCAGTAGAACAACATGCTCATCGCGCCTATGTCGAGGGCGTGGGTCCCGAGCCAGACGAGATGGCTGCTGATGCGCTGGAGTTCGGCCAGGAGAACGCGCATCCATTGGGCTTTCGGCGGGATTTCGATGTCGCCGATGAGCTTTTCGACGGCGAGCGAGTAGACGAGGTTATTGGAGAGGTTTGCGAGGTAGTCGACGCGGTCGGTCAGGGTGGTGACCTGGCTCCAGTTGATGGCTTCGCACTGCTTTTCGATGCCGGTGTGGAGGTAGCCGATGTCGGGCTGGGCGCCGGTGATGACCTCGCCGTCGAGGTCGATGAGGACGCGGAGCACGCCGTGCGTGGACGGGTGCTGGGGCCCCATGTTGACGGTGAGACGGCGCTTCCGGGTTTCGGCCGCTTCGGTCCCGGCCGGACTTGCTTCTTCGGTGAGTTCAGGGCTGAGGTCGGGCATGGCGGCTAATCCTTATAGCTGTACTTGTGCCCGTGCGTAGGGTAATCCTTCCGCAAGGGGTGGCCTTCCCAATCGTCCGGCATCATGATGCGGCGGAGGTCAGGGTGATCGCGGAACCCGACGCCGAACAGGTCGAACACTTCGCGCTCGTACCAGTTGGCGCCGGTCCAGACCGAGGTGACGGAGGGAACCGAGGGGGCTTCGCCGCCGACCCGGCACTTGAGGCGCAAGCGCGCGTTGTTTTCGAGCGAGTGAAGATGATAGACCACTTCGAAGCGCGGCTCCTCGGGGTGACGGTCGACAGCGGTCACGGAACTCAGCCGGATGAAGGCGAAGCGTTCCTTGAGTTTTTGGCAGGCTTCGACAAGATGGTCGGGGTTGAGGTAGAGCGTTGGTTCGCCGCGGTCGGCGTGGCCCCCTACGATCGCGGCGGGATTCAGTTCTTCCAGCGCCACGGCAGGGGCATAGTCTCGTAATGGTTCCGGCAGCATTGTCCTTTTGAGAAGTCTAATCCGATTGGGACCAGTTCAGCGCGCCTTTCTTCCAGATGTAGAAAAAGCCCACCAGAACCAGAGCGATAAACAGGAGCATCTCCACGAAGGCGAACATCTTCAGCTCGCGGTAGACCACCGCCCAGGGGTAGAGAAACACGGCTTCGATGTCGAACAGGATGAAGACGATGGCGACAAGATAAAACTTTACGCTGAAACGCTCGCGGGCGGAGCCGACGGGGACCATGCCGCACTCGTAGGGCGAGTCCTTTACTTTGTCGCGGCTGCGCTTACCCAGCAAATATGAAAGCGAACTTAAGGCGACGGCGATGACAAAGGCCAGCACCGCCTGCACCACAACCGGAAAGTAAACTTCCGGATAGGAGTTAGGCATGATTTTCGGCTCCGGCTGTGAATCTTATACTCTGACTATAATGAGGGGCGGAACGGGGTGTCAAACCTTTTGAGCCGCGCAAGTGACAAACACGTGGAAACAGAACAGATTGAGATTGTTGTGAACGGGAAACCGGTACGGGTGGCGGCGGGGTTGAGCGTCGCCGGGTTGCTGGAGGCGCTGAAGATCGAAGGCGGGCGGGTGGCGGTGGAGTTGAACCGCGAGATTGTCCGCCGGGAGGCTTGGGGGGCGACTCCGGTGGAAGGCGGGGCGGGGGTGGAAATCGTTCAGTTTGTTGGAGGTGGCTGATTCGTTGCGGGCCGGGCGCGGATTCCCTATTGACTCCGGCAACAAGTAAAGTAGAATCAGATTGAACCACTAAATCCGAAAACAAGGGCGGTGCAGGATGTTCAAAACAAAGAAGAGTCGTCCTGATGTGGCCAGCGAGGCCAAAACGTTCAGCAGTATGGATGTTGCGCGCATCGCCCAGGTGAGCCTGAGGCAACTCCAGTGGTGGGACGAGCGGAAAGTCGCCAGCCCCCGCCATGAGGGCCACAAGCGGGTGTATTCGCCGGAAGAGGTGATTGAGATTACCGTGATCGCCGAGCTGCGGCGTAAGGGCTTCTCGCTGCAGAAGATCCGGCGCGTACTGCGGTTCCTCCAGCGGGAAATGGGCAAGCGGCTGAGCGACGTTCTGGCCGGCGGAAGCGAACTGCACCTGCTGACGGCGAATGACGGACGGGCGATTTACCTGGAAGACCAGCACGAGCGGATTGTGGACCTGATGAAGAACGCCCAGCAGCCGATGTTTCTGGTTTGCGTGAGCGACCAGGTGCGGCGGTTGACCGAAGTACCCGCGCGCAAGCCGGCCCGTACGGAGACGGCGGTGGCGGCGAAGAAGAGCAGGCTCGGGTAAGACCGCACGACTGTGCGCTAGAAGTGCATGCCACCGCTGCAGGTGAGCACTTCTCCGGTGACGTAATCAGAGAGCGGCGAACAAAAGAATAGAACCGCACCGGCTGCCTCCTCCGGCGTACCTAAGCGCCCGAGGGGACAGGCTTTTGCCGCCGCGTCCAATACCGCCGGTTGCACGCCGACGGGAATCTTTTTCCCTTTCATGTCGATGGAGGCGGCGCCTGAAGTCAGCGGCTGAATGAGACGGGTTTCAATAAGCCCGAAGGCGACGGAATTTACGGTGACGTTGTAGCGTCCCCACTCCTTGGCTAGGGTTTTCGTGATGCCGTTGATGCCGGACTTACCCGCCGCGTAGGCGACCTGACCGGCGTTGCCCTGGGTGCCGGAAATGGAGCTGATGTTGACCACTTTCCGCATCACGCGCCTGCCTTCCGCGGCCTCGCGCTTGGCGGTTTCGCGAATCCAGCCGGAGGCGGCGCGCAGGAGGCGGAACGGCGCCACGAGGTGAATGTCGAGCATGGCCTGGAACTGCTCGTCGGTCATTTTTTGGATGACGTTGTCCCAGGTGTAGCCGGCGTTGTTGACTAAGATGTCGAGCGAGCCGTGGCGGGCGATGGTTTCTTCGACGAGCTTTTGCGGGAATTCGGGCGAGGTGAGGTCGCCGGAGAACGCCGCCGCGCGCGAGCCGAGAATCGATGCGGTCTCCGCGGCCGCTTCCGAATCGATATCGGTGACGAGCACTTGCGCGCCGGCGGAGGCGAGACGCTGGGCGATGGCCCGTCCAATTCCCCGCCCCGATCCGGTGACGAGAGCCGATTTGCCTTCCAATGAGAACGCCATACGTCTCGCTTGTAACACACGCCACGGCGCGAGAGAGGGAAGAAGAAATCAGAGCGGAATGTTTCCGTGCTTTTTGCGGGGGTTCGAGTCGACCTTTGTTTCGAGCATCCGGAACGCCTGGATTACGCGGGCGCGGGTGTGGCGGGGCTCGATGACGTCGTCGAGGAAGCCGCGCTCGGCGGCCACGAAGGGATTGGCGAAGCGTTCCTGGTACTCGGCGATCTTCTCGCGGCGAAGACTTTCGGGGTCGGGGGCGCCGGATATTTCCCGGCGGTAAACGATGTTGACCGCGCCCTCGGCGCCCATGACGGCGATCTCGGCCGAGGGCCAGGCGAAGTTTACGTCGGTGCGCAGGTGTTTGGAGCCCATGACGCAATAGGCGCCGCCATAGGCCTTGCGGGTAATCACGGTGACTTTCGGCACCGTGGCTTCGGCGTAGGCGTAGAGGAGTTTGGCGCCGTGGCGGATGATGCCGCCGAACTCCTGGCTGGTGCCAGGGAGAAAGCCCGGGACGTCTTCGAAGGTGAGGATGGGGATCTGGAAGGCGTCGCAGAAGCGGACGAAGCGGGCGGCTTTGACGGAGGAGTCGATATCGAGGCAGCCGGCGAGATAGGCGGGTTGATTGGCGACGATGCCGGTGGGCCGGCCGTCGAGCCGCGCGAAGCCGGTGAGGATGTTCCTGGCGTAGTGCTCGTGGACTTCGAGGAATTCGCCGTCGTCGACGATGCCACGGATGGCCAGCAGCATGTCGTAAGGCAAGGTGGGCTGGTCGGGAACGAGGGTGTCGAGCGCCGGGTCGGCGCGTGTGGCGGGATCGGTCGCGCGGCGGCGGGGCGGTTCCTCGCGGTTGTTGGAGGGAAGGTAGGAAAGCAGGTCGCGGATCATTCGCAGGCAGGCCTCGTCGTCGGGGGCCTGGAAATGGGCGACGCCGCTGACGGTGTTGTGGGTTGCGGCGCCTCCGAGTTTTTCCTTGGTGACTTCTTCGTGGGTGACGGTTTTGATGACGTCCGGGCCGGTGATG
>JAJYKC010000258.1:1753-5135 GCA_021788955.1 Acidobacteriota bacterium | reverse complement strand
ATGTTGATCACTCGAGGCGCGCCCGAAAGTGTCCAGCCCGGAATGGACGCGGGCGTGGTAAGCCCGTCCGTCCCTGCGCCCGTCTCGGCGCTGCCGTTGGCAATCAGGTTATGCCCGAAAATCGTAGTATCTATAGGCGGCGCTCCCGTCACAACGGGGCATAAAGCCACGGCCAACGTGACCGCAAGTACACGTCCGCCCTTCAAACTCACCGTGTGTCTTTCCATTCGCACCCCTCTGAAATCCCTCATGCTGTGTGCGCCGCCTGTCTCTGCCAGGAAACGCAGCCGGCGTAAGTCCACGTGCTTTGCTTCGCAATTCCTTTTCCAGATCTCCGGGGCTGCTATTTAGACACTAGGAACCGCCGCGTCCGTCGTAGCAGTCGCCAGTTGAAATCCCTCGCTCTTGCGCTCTCAAGCCGCAGGCCGGCTCACCGCCGCCTCTCCGCCTGCGCCTTGTACAAATCGTTGCACCGCTCCCCCGTCCCGGCCAAGAAATTGTACGCCTACCCCCAATTCACCCCTACTGTCAGCCCCCAGGCTCACGCCCTGAGCCACCACCCCGCTTACACTCATTCTGTACTTCGAAGCCGAAACAGCCCCAGGCTTCCAACTTATTCACCCCAAGGAGCGCCATGCCGAGATACCGAAGTTACAATCTACCCGTTCGATCCTTCGTCGCCGTCCGCCCCAGGGACCAGTTCACGGTCACCGGTCTCGCCGGAACCTACGTGAAAATCATGGCCGCCGGCTTCCTCGCCCGCTTGGCCGGCCTCGCCGTTTCCCTCTTCGTCCTCCTGTTGATCGCGTTCGCCCTGATGCTTCTCGCATAACCCCCCGCTGCCGCCTCCCGCAAAGAAAGGACATCCCCATGAAAGCAACCCTAACCGTTGAGTCCCACGAAATCGAAGTCGACCACGTCTTGCTCGAATCGGTCGTGAGACACCTGCCCGGCGACGACGAGCAACTTCTCCCGGTATTCGCCACGCTCGCCCAGTCGAATAGCGCCGCGGTCCGGCGCGCGGTCGCTTCCAAATCCCGGCTGACCGGCGAAACCGTCGCCCTCCTCGCCTCCGACCTCAGCCCGGAAGTGGTCGAAACCGTCGTCTTCGAACACACCAAGGACATTCCCGAAGCAACCCTCGTCGGCATCATCCGCCGGAACTGGACCAACGTGAACTGCGCGATCGCCAGCCGCATCCACGATTGCGACGACGCCGATGTCACCGCCCTGGCAAAACTCCTCGCCGCCGGCGACGACCCCGCCGTCCGCTCCCTCCTGGCCGGCAACTGCAGCCTGCCGAAAGCCATCCGCAAACGTTTCCTCGCCGATCCCGACCCCTACGCCCGCAGGTCGGCCCACGAATCGCTCCCCTACTAACCCCGAACTTCCGGTCCTCCAACGACCGCGCTCCTCGCCCGCGCCACCGCACCGAAGGCGGGCGCACCCTAACCCTGGTCGCCGTCAAATCTGCGAGCCATGTCCCCTAGCGCGAGCCACATCGCCAGCAACGGCCAGCGCCGGACGAGTTTTGCTTTCTTGGTTTCAGCGCGAAGCGGACGTCTTCCCCGGCTCCTGCGATAGTGCTTGTGAAATCGCTTCTTGAGCTGGCCCGATCGCACGAACCACAGGGCCACCGTGATACGCCGCCATCGGAGGATCCTGTCCCCACGTCGCTTCCGCCCGATACACCGCGACGTAATCCCAAACCACGCTTTGCTGGTCGTGCTCACCCATCATATGAGAAACCAGCCTTTGCCGGTCCCAGAATTGCCGCACACGCCGATCCGGTAACCTGCTGAGCGCCCAGGTGGACGGCGCCGCCCAATCCGCCGGCAAAACCGGTTCCCAAACAACGAAAACCCGCAGCGGCTTGTCCGCGAATTTCCGCATCACGTCCTCGAATGCAGAGGCCCCCTGCAGACATACGGGTCAAGTCGGCGATAACAAAAGCAGTACGCGCACCTGGTCTTTCGCCGCATTGAACTCGTGCTCGATTTCACCCACGTTCGCCGCCGTAAGGTTCTGGGCCGGTGGCTGTCCCGGCGGCGCCTCGCCGCCGCGGTTGAAGTAATAGAGCGATGCGAGAAAAATCACGCCCAGAACGCCGCCGAGGATAGTTTTCCGTTTCATTGCTTATCTCGCAAGCAAACCTGCCGCGGCGTTCGCCATCACCTGCGGAAAGAAGATCGCGACAAACACGAATCCGGTAGACACCCATAACAGAACGAAACTGACGATACCGGGCCGCCGGTGGCATGTCCGCGCCCGGCGCGTTTGAAAGAACCCGTACGCGATCAGCAGAACCGAAACGCCGAGCAGGTACGGCCTTGCAGCCGCGAGGAACGTTGACCCGCTCGCTATACCAGCTGCCAGCGCGAATGGAAGCAAAGGCAGGCAGCAACTTGACGCGGCAAGGACGCCGGCAATCGCAGCCACACCCGCGAAGACCGCCCGCGCGTCTCCACCCGCCCGAGGCCCGGCCGCGTCAGCCCCGCTCGACTGTTTTTCCACGCTCGCGCTCCTGTGCTTGTTTGAGGGCGGCTCGAATCATACCTTCCGGCGGCGCGCCATCCGCGTACCGGCGGCAAGCCAGGCCCCATTCGCCGCCATCCTGGAACCCGGCTTCAATATCCAGGCCGTCCACTCGAATCGTCGGTGACCCGGGGAACTTCAGAGCTTTCGCCATGGCCGCATCGGAGATTTCGATCTCTGACAATTCGCCGGACAGACCCTCCTGGCGAAGAACCGTCTTGACCCGATCCACAGCGGGAGGGTGATTGGGACAACCCCTGAAAAACAGAACTTCAATCTTCATTGGAACCCCCATTCGCAATTTCCCGTAGCACGGGACACCCGTCCTTTTTGATCTTCCGCGTGCCCTTCAAATTCCGCTCGCACTTCTGAAGCTCCTTTGCCAAGTGCGCTTCCAGCGCGCCGAGTTCACGCATCTTCTCGCGGACCGTGCTCAACTTGGCCCGCAGCCGCTCGCGCATCTGAGAACAAGCCCGGGTCTCATCTCCCTGAAGCACCAGGATCTCGCGTATCTCAGGCAGGGAAAATCCCAGAGTTTGCGCGCGGCGGATGAACAGAACCCTGTTGACAGCTTCCACGCTGAAGAGGCGAAATCCGCCCTCCGAACGCGCCGGCCGGCCCAAGAGGCGCTGCCTCTCATAGAACCGGATCGCATCGACGCTGACGCCGGCTTGCACGGCCACCTTCCCAATCTGGAGTCCGCCGTTCATTCCCTTCCAGCTTACACTCTGGAGTTCACTCCAGAGTCAAGATCCCTGTCACCCCGCCGGATTAGCCTTCGCGGCGCGCGGCACAATCCTGATCGTTGCCGCGCGCGCACGCGCGCCGATCCGGATGATAATCGCGT
>JAJYKC010000258.1:0-1743 GCA_021788955.1 Acidobacteriota bacterium | reverse complement strand
GCCGATCATAGGCGCCAGATAAGGACTTCCCGCATACTTCGATCGATACGCGTCATCGATGCGATCGTTGATCGGACCCTCCACCGGCTCGAAGCTCACTTCCATCGTCATCCCGGCAGCCAGAATCCGGCCGGCTTTCTGCCGCACCGCCGCCTGATACCAGCGCGACTCAGTTCCGTTGTAGCCGCGAACATAAAGCGCGCCGCCGTCGCTGACAGACCAGATCCACGTCGGCGTGCCGTATGTTAGGCCGTCCTCGCGGAATGGCGCAATATGCAAATCGTCCGCCTCGGCAATTTTGCGCAACTCTTCTTTTATCCAGGAGGCCATCTCTCATGTCCTGCCTTTCCCTCAGCCCTCACATCTCGTATCCCGGTTTCTTATATAGCTTGTCCCACTTATCCCGGATGTCCGGCTGATAGACCTTCTCCTTCCACTCCTCGGACCCGACTTCTTCAAACCCAACCGAAACAGACTCCTCCCCGTAATGCAAAACGTCCATCACGTCCCTGGCGATTTCCCGGGCGAGACGCGCCTTCTGCTGTTCCGTCTTACCCGGCCAAAGCTTCACAATGACATGAGGCATTTTCTCCGTTCCCTCTCCCCGCTAATCCGGCCGTTTTTCGAACACACCCTTAACCACCGGCAACGCCGAAAAGACATTCGGCCAGCCGGCATAGAAAGCAAGATGCGTCAGCGCCTCCGACGCCTCGGCTTTGGTCAAACCGTTGTCCATCGCCCGGTTGAGGTGGTATGCGACCTGCGCCGCCTGGCCCGCGGCCACCAGCGCGCTCACCGTAACAAGGCTGCGGTCCCGAGGCGCCAAAGCAGGTCGCAGCCACAATTCGCGAAAAAGTTGCTCCGTCGTGTACTGCACCACGCCCGGAGCCACTTGCCCGAAATCCTGCTGAACCCGTGACTCGCGTTCTGCTTCGGTGGCTTCATCGAGCGGCAGAAGCTCGGGCGACACCGGCGGAAGCTGATCCGTCCCGATGCCGCGCTGCGCAAAGATTTCTTTCAGAATCGCGACGGCGCCGAGAGCATTCAGCCAACCGGAGTAAAACGCCAGATGCGTGATGATTTCGGAAAGCTCCCCCGGCGTCACATTGCTGTCGAGAGCGATGTTGAAATAGCGCAGCATACCGATCGTCTGATTGCGCGCAATCAAGGCCGATACCGTGACGATGCTGCGGTCCCGCGCCGAGAGGCCCGGCCGCTTCCACAGGCCCTCCTGTATGCTGTTCCGCGTGTAGTTTTCGAGCGTAGGAGAAACCGCGCGGATATCTTCCAGCGTCATTGCGGACCGGCGTATGTTCTCATTCATCTCAGTAGTGCTCCCAGGTAACGGACCAGTGTTCCCCCGCCCCGGCCGGCTTGAGAATCAACCGGCCATATGCACGGAACTCATAGACGCGCGGCAAATCCTTGCCCACAAGCCGGTCCCGCGTATTCGACCCTTGCACATGGTGCGTCACCGTGTGCGCCGCGGCGTTTATCTCGTAGCTCCCGAACGAGGCTTCGTACCCGTTCTCCACATACTCATTTGATAGCGCCTTCGAGGAACTCGGGTACATGAGTTGTACCGACACGTGACCGTCGCCAGTGTAAATCAACATCCCAATCGGTACGCCCGTCGTTGCCGGCCTTCCATCCGGCCCCACGATCGAAACCAGCCGCCACGCACCGATGAACCTCTCCCTGTCGGAGCGCGTCTGGGAAGCTCCGCAGACCACGGCAAGCAGC
>JAJYKC010000257.1 GCA_021788955.1 Acidobacteriota bacterium | reverse complement strand
TGCCAAATCCGGTCCATCCAATAGCCGGCGTGAACGTCGGGACGGCAGCCAGAGTGGTGTTCGCCGGCCCCCACCTATGACTATTGGCGCAGTTCGCGCACGAGGCGCGAAACTCCAGCGACATTCCCTCGCGCGGCAACTGGAACTGTTTTTCCACCGAGCCATTCCAATCGTAGTAACTCGGTTCGCGAAGATAGCCGACGTCCAACGGAGCGGTTCGCCTCTCCCATTGGTTGAGTGGTTGGTAGCAGCTCATGTTATTGTTGAACCAATGTTCGCGAGTCTGCCCGCCTTGGGGGGCATAACTGGTGCAGCCACCCACAAGGTCCGCGGAAGGAATAGTCAGTGGAAACCCGGTGAAATATCGGATGGCTGAGATGACCTGCCAGTGGTTGACTAACCCGCCGAGCAATCCGTGGGCATTACGCAACAGCATCCCCCCTTGTCCCACAGGCAGCGGATAGACTACGTCGGCGTTGAAATAGTGTTGTTGCTCGTTGCTCCAAGGCCCGTAAAACAGGCTATTGTCGACGAAATTCCCGCTGTTCAAGTACCCGTTTGCGTACATGTTGCTCGACCATGCGTAATTCGCTACGAAATCGAGGGTCCTGAGCTTGCGTTCCACGCGAACGTCCAGCGCGTTGTAGGCGCTATAACCGGCAGGATTGTTGTTCTGGGTGATGCCGTTGAAAAGTGGGTACGACCGCATCAATTCCCACGCCGGAATAGTTTTGGAAGACCCCACAGGCACGTTGGAAGGCAGGACGCCATAAAAGGGATTGGGCACCGTCGTATTGCAGACGGCGTTGTTCTGAAAACACGCGGCTTGCTGCGCATTGCTGATCACGTCCCATGGCTGGTTAACGGCCAGGGGATGAGTATGGCTCCCTTCGTATTCCACATCCAAAAGAATCTGCTTGGGTAACTGCCTCTGAAATCCCACGCTCCAATGCTGCGTCCAGGGTATTACGTTATCGGGGCTGCTATAGCCTATTCCTTGCCCCGCGGACGTCAGGAGGCCTCCGCTTGCCCCGGCCGGCGCGATGGCTCCGGTTGGATACGGCTTGCCGGATTGGAAATAGTTGGTGGGAGTTACACCGCCATCCAGAGATGCGATATAAGGCGTGCTCTGATTAAAGCCGAGCGATGTCGTGGCGGGGTTTGCGACGCCATAGAAGATCCCGAAGCCAGCGCGCAATACCGTTTTCGGTGTGATGGCCCAAGCGAGCCCGACCCGCGGCTGCCATTGGTTTAGCTTGACATTGTAGGGACTGGCCGGCGCGCTTACGCCGGCGAACGTCAATCCGCCCATCAGTGGGTTCTCCAGAGTCGGAAATGCCGCGTGATTGATTTGCGCGTCATAAGGACTGGTACAAGTGAAGCAGAACCCTCCGTTGATGCCATTGTGACGCTCCGTGGGGGATGTGTTGACATCCCAGCGGACCCCGAGATTCAACGTGAGCGTGTGGCTAACCTTGAAGTCGTCCTGAACGTACGCGGCATAATAATGATATACGACAAACGGGTTGATTGACCAGTTCACGTTACCCGAGGCCGGATAGCCGAGAAGGAGGTCCGCCAGAGAGTTCCCGCTGCCGACGGCGGCTTGGAGAGGATTCTGCTGGGTCCAGGCGCCGCTGAAGGCGAACGTCCCGTTCGGGCTGCCGGGAATGCCCGTTGCTCCCGACTGGATGTCCATGTACTGGAAGCCGTATCGGAGGGTGTGGTGGCCTTTGACCTGGGACAAAACGGGAGAAAAATTCCAATAATTATTGAGACTCCCGTTCGCCGTATTGCCGATTACCGAAGTGTAATTATTGCCCATCGAGATAGAAGGGGCAATATTCTGGTAGGGTGTGGTCGGAACCAGAGGCATCGTCAGGCCCGGAATGCTGTAGTCTTGCTGAACAGCCAACCCCGTAACATCGTAACTGCTATTACGCCCGAAGGAGAGCCGGACGTCCGCCAGCAAGGAACTGGAAAAGGTGTGGGTGTAATCGAGGGAGGCATTTACATCGTTCGCCGTCGGATTGTCGTTGATGGTCCCGACACCAGGGAAGGAATTGTGTGTAGTAATAGGCAGGAGCGTATTCTGGTAACTAAATACGCCGTTGAGGCGGTCGGTATCCGAAATATCCTGATCGAGCCGGGTGATGTATTGAGTGTAATTCGCATGGCGGGGACTCTGAGCGGTGAAGTTCTGAGCCACTCCGGGACGAGTCGGGTGTGGGTACAGACCGATGACAGCCGCGCCGATTGGATTGATGCGTGATTGAGGAATCGTGTCATTGGGGAACGCGGCACGGCTGTACAGGCTGCAGCCCGCGGCACTTGTCTGGGCGAACGTCACCGTCGAGGGATCATAGATGGTGTACCCGGTCCCGATGAAATTCCCCGCTTGCATGGCCGGGGTCGGCACACTGTCGGTATCCACCTGTGGCTGGTCGATACGCTCCGCTTCAAAGCCGAAAAAGAAAAATGTCTTGTTCTTGCGAATGGGGCCGCCCACGGTGCCGCCAAAGTCGTTGTGAGTATTTGGAGCCCTGGGGACGCCGGTCAGGTTATTCGACCACGTGTTCGCATTCAGCACCTTGTTCGTCATATACTCGAAGGCACTCCCGTGAAACTGGTTGGTGCCCTGTTTAATGATCGAGGTGAACGTGCCGCCCGCCCCGGGGCCATATTGGGCGCCGCTGTTGCCGGTGGCTTCCACCTGTTCGACCGAGTCTTCCTGTGGGGTGAATTGCACCACGCCCTGTGGGCTCACTGGGGCGCCATTGACGTAATAGGTACTCTGGCCCGTGGGCGATCCGCCGAACGATATGTTTCCGCCAACTCCGCTGGGATTGAATACATAACTGACGATATCGCCATATCCCGTCGATCTTACCCCCTGAGTAAACTCCAGGGTAGCCCAGACACTGCGGCCGTTGTCGGACGGCAGAGTCTCGACCTTGGTTTGATCGATGACTCCGCCGCTCGCGGCCGAAACGGTATTGAGCAACCCCTGCGACGCGGCAACGGTCACTTGCTCATGGACCGAACCTACGGTGAGCGTCACATTCAGATTTAGCTTCTGCCCGGCTTCAAGAGTAATGTTTGGGTAGACCTGTGCAGTGAAGCCCGCTGCTCCGACCGTCAGCTTGTACTGCCCTGGATTCACATACTCGAGAGAGAAAACGCCGGCGGCGTTGGACTTGGTAGTGTAAGTCTGGTTAGTGCTTTGCCGGACAGCCGTCACGACGGCTGCGGGCACCGGCGCTCCCGAAACGTCCGAGACTTGCCCGAGGACCGTAGCGCGGAACTCTTGAGCGAACGAGGGGCTCGCTACCAGCACACACGCGATGACCACACTCGTGGTAATCCCCAACGGAAACATTCTCACTGATATCTCCCTCCCCCTTTTGCTTAACTGGACCCAGGCCGAATTTCCTGCAAGTAGGTATCGCGACGGGACCGTTGCGTTGCTAATCGCCCGAGACTCGGATTTAACGCCCATCAGTACCCTCTCGCAGAAATTGCATATAAACCCGGTAGAGATCGAGAGCCTCGGCGTCGGTCAGCGCATCCACGATCTGGAGGCGCGCGCGCGCCCGCGCTGTCTGCCCGGCCTTGAGCTTGCGGCCGAACAATGAGAGATAGAGCGAGCGGTGCTGGGCCTCGGTCTGATAGGGCGTTGAGACGGCAAAGCAATCGCTCGCGGGCGCCATAAGGAGTGCCGCCAGGCCGAACGCACCATCGCGCCGGATGGCTAAGGGCTGCTCCAACTCGGGCCGCATCGCCCACTCGACCGGGTAGAGCGGGTACGTCCACCGGCCGTCCAGGATCAGGCCCGCGGCGCCTTTGTCGCGCGGGAAGATCTGCCAGGCGCCCGCCGATTGTTCGGCCGCCATGAAAGCGCCGGAGTGCTTCACCCAGACCAACGAACTGGTCAACGGCCCCGCGAAATAGGATGCCAGAAATGATTCGAAACCCGCGATCTCGGAGACGGCTTTTACCGTAGTCACGACGTCGAGCGTTGCCGGAGCGGTCCAGCGGTACTGCGCCCAGAGTTCAAACGGCCGATCGGCGGCGGCAGGCCAGTGCACATCCACGGCGCCGTCGTCGCGGAGGCTCGCGTCGCTCGGCAAACTAAAAGCCCCCTCCTGGCCATAGCGATGGTTGGCCGAGAACAGGCGGTAGTGAGTCATGAGGCCGGAGCCTTGGGAAAGAGTCGTGCCGGACCGCACATGCACCACGGCTGTAAGCCCCAGCGATTTTCCGCCGGCTCGCAGCTTCCCGCGCAAGATGCCAGTATCGAACTGGAAGCTGCCGTCCCCGGCTGGATGGAAGCGCAGATCGGCGGCGCGGGTTCCGGTGAGGACCATGCCGGCCAGCGCCAGCGACAGAATGGGATGCGCTGTCATAGGCTGCTCAGGAGTAGCTCGTCCGCGGCAACACCGGCTCCTCTTTGTGCATCTGGCGCGTCATCAGTGCCAGCAATTCCGGGATCCCGGCTTTTCCCGGATCCGTTGGACCGCAGTCGCCGGCTGCGGCGCACAACCGCGCGAGCAGCGATTGCTGCAACGCGCGGTGTCCGGGAGATCCCCAGAGGTTCTCGTACTGGTGCGGATCGTTCTTGAGGTCGTAGAGCTCGCCGTACTGTTGGTCCATGTAGGCAACCAGCTTATGGCGTTCTGTGACCAGCATCTTTTGATAAAAGCCTTTCTCGACGGCGCGGTTCTCGATGAGGAAAGAGTCGCGGATGCGTGTCTTGGCGCCCTCGAAGACGGTCCGCTGGCTGACTCCCTGCATTTCGGCCGGGATCGCTGCGCCGGCGGCATCCAGGAGGGTGGGCGCGATATCGAGTGAGCCGACGAGCGCCTGGCTACGCCGGGCCGCGTTCCGGCTGCCCGGATTCTTAACCACTAACGGGATGTTGTAAACCTCTTCGAACGCCGGAAAACCTTTGCCCTTGAAACCGTGGTTGCCCAGATAATCGCCGTGATCTTCGGTGAAGAGGATCAGAGTATCGTCGTAGAGGTTATACTCCTTGAGGACCCGGATGATGCGGCCGATCTCTTCATCCATCAGCGCCATCATGCCGTGATGCAGCGCGGCGTGCCTGCGCCACAGTTGCCCCTGCGCGGCGGGGGCGGGG
>JAJYKC010000256.1 GCA_021788955.1 Acidobacteriota bacterium | reverse complement strand
CACGGCCTGTAAAAGCCGCCCCTTTCCTGGGATGATGAAAGCAGTGCGCCGCGAGACGCTGCTCGATTTCTTCGACGACTTCGCGGCGAGTCCCGCCGAGTTCCTGATTCACGACGACGGCTTACGGACCCGCCGCTTTACCTACGCCTCCGTGTCCGCGCTCGCTCGCGCGTTCTCCACCCGTCTCCAGCGTGCCGGTATCGCGGCGGGCGACAAGGTAATCTTCTACAGCGAAAACCGCCCCGAGTGGGTCGTCGCCCTCTGGGGCTGCCTGCTGGCCGGTGTCGTCGCGGTCCCCATCGACTTCCGCTCGCCTCTCGATTTTCTTGAGCGCGTCCGCGCAAAGGTTCACGCGAAGCTGATCCTTTCGGGCGACGACGTGCCGCAGCCTGCCCCCGGCCCCGCCGCCGTCTGGCGCATGGAGGAAATTGCCGAAGCTGCGCCCGAATCCGAAGTGCGCTCCCCGTGCGAAGCCGGTACGCTTGCCGAAATCATCTTCACCTCCGGTGCCACCGCCGAGCCCAAGGGCGTGCTCATCAAGCACCGCAACGTGCTCGCCAACATCGTCCCCGTCGAGCGCGAAGTACTCAAATACCGCCACTGGGCGCGTCCGTTCTCGCCCATCCGCTTCCTCAACCTTCTTCCGCTCAGCCACATGTTCGGCCAGGCCATGGCAACCTTCATCCCGCCCATGCTGCCGGGCACGGTCGTCTTCCTCCGCGGCAACGACCCGCGCGAAATCATCCGCCAGATCCACTCGCGCCGCATTTCAGTTGTCGTCTCCGTGCCAAAGATCCTCGACGTCCTCCGCGAATACCTCATCCAGCTATATCCCGACCTGGCCGTCCCTGAGCCGGAAGGAACCAGACTCCACTGGACCGCCCGCTGGTGGCGCTACCGCAAAGTTCATCGCCTGTTCGGATTCAAGTTCTGGAGCTTCATCGCCGGTGCCGCGCCGCTCGATCCCGCTCTGGAAGCCTTCTGGACCCGCCTCGGCTTCCTCGTGATCCAGGGCTACGGCCTCACCGAAACCGCGCCCATCGTCACCCTCAACCATCCCTTCCACGCCCGCCACGGCACCGTCGGCTCGCCGATCGGTGGCGTCAAGGTGAAGATCGCCGAGGACGGCGAAGTGCTCGTCCGCGGCGACAACGTCACCGAGGGTTACTACGAAGCGCCCGAAGAGTCCGCCCGCGCCTTCGATGACGGCTGGTTTCGCACCGGCGACATCGGCGAACTCGCACCCGACGGCAGCCTGCGCATCCTGGGCCGCAAGAAGGAAATGATCGTCACGCCCGAGGGTCTGAACGTCTTTCCCGAAGACGTGGAAGCGGCCCTGAAACACGTGCCGGGCGTCATCGACGCCGCCGTTACCGGCACCGACCGCGTCCACGCCTCGCTCATCCTCGCGCCCGGCGCCGTACTCGATGACGTCGTGCAGGCCGCGAACGCTCACCTATCAGATCACCAGAAGATCCGCGAGGCCTCCCTCTGGCCCTACGATGAGTTTCCCCGCACCGAAGGCACGGGAAAACTCAAACGCGGCGAGATCGCCCGTGGTGTGGCTCCGCGCAAAACCGAGGAGCGCTTTGACCGGTCGCTGCGCCTCGATACCCTCACCTCGCTCGAGCGCGTCGAGTTGATGGTCGCCCTTAACGTCGACGAGCGCGCCCTCGAAACCGCCACCACCATCGGCGATCTGGAATCGCACGCCGCGCCCACCCCCATCGAGCCTCCGTTCGCTTTCCCGGCTTGGAACCGCGGCTTCGGTCCCCGCCTCCTCCGCCGCCTCGCCCTGCCGTTCTTCCTCCTGCCGCTGACGCGTATCTTCGCCTGGGTGCGTGCCGAGGGACGCGAGAACCTCAAAGGGCTCCAGCCTCCTGTGATCTTCGCGCCAAATCATCAGACCCACATGGACGTCCCGGTGATTCTCGCCGCTCTCCCCGCACCCTGGCGCTACCGGGTCGCGCCCGCCATGGCCAAGGAATTCTTCGACGCCCACTTCCACCCCGAGCGTTACTCATGGCGCAAGCGCTTCACCAACGGCTTGAACTACTATCTCGCGGCGCTTTGCTTCCAGGCCTTCCCCATCCCCCAACGCGAGGCGGGAACGATCGAGACCATGCATGAAATGGGCGCTATGACTAGCGAAGGCGTCTGCGTGCTCGTTTTCCCCGAAGGAAAGATGACCGAACACGGCGAAATCAATCCCTTCCGTCCGGGCGTTGCCATGCTCGCGGCGCGCCTCAAAATTCCAGTCGTGCCGGTGCGCATCGAAGGTCTCATCAAGGTGCTCCCGCGCGGCGCCAAGATGGCGCGCTTCGGGCGCGTCCGCGTGCGCTTCGGTCCGCCGCTGCTTCTCAACGGGACAGATTATGCCGCCCTCGCCGCCCGCGTCGAGGAAGCCGTCCGCGCGTTGTAGTTATTTTTTCTCCAGATCGAGCGAGGCCGAGTTCATGCAGTAACGAAGACCGGTCGGCCGAGGACCGTCGGGAAACACGTGCCCCAGGTGCGCGTCGCATCGCGCGCACAGCACCTCCGTGCGGACCATGCCGTGAGTGGTATCCCGCACCACCCGCAGACTGTCCTCGGAAAGCGGCTGCCAGAAGCTCGGCCACCCGGAGCCCGACTCAAACTTCGTCTCCGAGCTGAACAGCGGCGCCCCGCAGCACACACACAGGTACGTCCCTTCTGCGTGCTCGTCGGCGTACCTGCCGGTGAACGGAGGCTCTGTCCCCTTCTGCCGTGTGACGTAATACTGTTCGGGAGTCAGCCTCTTCTTCCAGTCGGCATCTGACTTGACAATCTTTTCCATCGCTTCTCCTGGTACCCATTGTCCCGCGAATCCGCTACTGCGACGGAGGTGCAGCCAGCAGCAGTGACACCGGCGTGTTGGCCGCCCCGCTGAGCGTCACGCTCGCCGCGAAAGCGCGGCAATCGTCGAGTCTTTCGGGGTCGTAGATGTCGCACGGCGGCTCTCCGGCCCAGGCCAGCAGCAGATAGCGTCCCGGCGCGATGCCAGTCAGGTGAAAATTGCCGTACTCGTCCGAATACGATTCCTGGTAGTCCTGATAGCGCCCTGCCGGCGGGTCGGGAATCAGATCGACGTTCACTCCGGGCGCGACCGTACGGTCCGCGTTCATCACGGCCCCGATCGCCTCGGCCCCCTGCCGTGAAAGCACAATCTGCATCGGCGCCGGCGCCGCGCCCGGCGGAGCCGAAACACCGCTCTGCAGCAGATCCGTCCCCGCCGCGGTCACGGATTTCACGTACGTTCCATCTCCTAGTCCCTTCACGTAGACGTCGTACACCGCCTCGGGCATGAAATCCAGCGAGAACTCGCCATCCTCGCGCACCTGTGCCTCCACGGGTTGTGCCGTCTCGTCACGCGGATCGAGCTCAACCCGCAGTTTGTCGAGCCGCGCGCTGGGATCTTCGAGAACCGAAACCCGGCCAAACCATTTCTGCGCCGGCACAACCAGCATGTCGATATTCGCGATCGGATCCTCGCCCACCGTGATCAGCCGCCGCGCCAGCAAACGCTTGCCGTCCTCGCTGTCCTCGGCGATCAAATAGTATGAACCCGGCACCACGCCTGAAATATGGAACTCCCCGCCCTTGTCGGTCTCGATGTTCGCGGGCACGGCAATTGCCGCCGTATTGTCGGCGCCCGTCCGGCGTAGCGTGAGGCTCGGGTTCGTTACCGCCACTCCGCTCAGGCCGCTCCTTACCCGGCCCCCGATGCGCACGGTTCGCGCCGTCGTAAGAAAAATATCCACTCCCGTTGCGTTCTCGCCGTAGCCAAGCTGAATCGGCACCGCTTCGACCAGCCGCCGCGCATCCGGATAAAACGTCACCGCGTAGTCTTCATCCGGCAGGGGGCGCCCTTGCGTGTCCCTCCGCGGCTCCTCCTTGGCTCCCTGCACCAGCACCGGCTTCTGCCACGCCGCCGACAACACGTAGGAGCCTGGCTCCAACCCGTGCATCCGATACTCACCCCGGTCGTCGGTCGTTGTCCGTCCCGCAATCGCATAAACATGCCGCCCCCGCCACCACGTGTCGCGGAACAGAGTCACTTCGGCACCCACAGCCGCCTCTGCGTCGTTGAATGCGATACGCCCCGACATCACGCCCCAGGGGTAGAGCTGGAACGCCAGGCCGTTTATGTCCCTTCCGCTGTGCACCGTGAAAATCGGCGGGAACCGGTAGTCTCCGTACCAACCCGCCGTCGCGTTCAGGTAGCCGTCGCGCGCCACCTCGATCGAGTACCGGCCCGGCGCCACCGCCGAGAAGGAAAACCGCCCCTGTGCATCGGTGGTGTCACTGTAAGCTTTCAAGCCGGAATCTTCCGGTTTCAATGCCACAGAGGCTCGCGACAGTGGTTTTCCGTCGCGCATACTTGATACCGAACCCGAAATATCGGCCGGTTGCACCGATTCATTCGTCACCGTTGTAGCGGAATTCGCCGTCCCAGGCTCCTGCCCGTTTAGTACTCCTAGAACAGCGAGTGCTAGGATCGGAATCTTTTTTTGCCCGTCCCAGAACCTTAGCCGCATGAAAGTAAAGGCACTGAAAATATGAGACGTTGCGGCACGTATTTTCGTTGACTACAGGATAAATACACTTGACCCGGCCCTGCCGTTGGGGTTATAAAACGGAAGCCCCTTGTTTTTTGAAGGGGTGGCTAGCTCCGTTCTACGGGACAGGAGCGCCGGAGGCGGATACGGAATGTCGACTGTGATGCCGGTGGGGACGGGGTTGGAAGACAGGACCAAAGCAAGGGCGGAGGGATTCAACTGGAATGCGGCGGAGACGCTGGTCAATGAACTCGTTCATGATCTGCGCCAGCCGCTGAGTGAGATTGAATCCATCGCGTACTACTTGGAAATGGCGGGCGCGAACGCGCCGGCCCGGTCCCGGGAAATGCTCGGAAAGATTCAAGTTCTTGTGGCCGAGGCCGATCTGCTGCTTACCCGGGCAGTGCGCGACGTCAAACGGGCCGCGCATCCGGAAGCGGCTTGAACGCTCGCGTTTCGCGGGCGGCCTAAGATCGCGCGCGGCATTTGATCTTCAGATGCCCGTGACGTCCCACGACTGCGTTATACTGGAGGCAAGCGTAAACACACAAGGTGGGCGAAAGCCCAC
>JAJYKC010000255.1 GCA_021788955.1 Acidobacteriota bacterium | reverse complement strand
GGCCCAGGGGGACGCATGAAAGCATCGTTTTGGGTGATGGCCGTGTTGGCGGGAGCGGTTTGCCTGGCGCAGCAGCAGTCCGGAACGGACGCGGTTGTGCAGGCCTACAACAAGCTGAAGGCGGCGGAGGCGGCCAAAGATGCGGCGGGCATCAAGCAGTGGGCGGCGGAGACGTCGCGGGAAGCGCGGGAAGCGGTAAAGAACGCCAAGGATGACGACGACGGAAAGAAGCAGGCCGACTACGCGCGCCAGGTGGACATCTACACGGAGTACTCGCTGATGGCCGCGGCGATTCAGGCCAAGGATCCCAAGGACACGATCGCGCTGGTGGACCAGTTGCGGCTGCAAAACCCGAAGAGCCAATACATGACGGAGGCGATCGGGCCGTATTTGAATGCGCTACGGGAGACGGGCACTGCGGAGAAGGCGGGCCAGGCGGCGTCCGAGATTCTGAAGGATTTTCCGGATAACGAAGACGCGCTCCTGATGGCCGCCGACATAAGCCAGAGCCGGAAAGAGCCCGATAAGATGCTCGATTACGCGACGCGCCTGGTGCAGGTTTTGCAGACGAAAGCGGCGCCGGCGGGCGTCCCGGCGGCCGAATGGGAGAAGCAGAAGAACACGAAGCTGGGCTTGGGGTATTGGTACCAGGGTCTCGGCTACAACAGCCAGGAGAAATTCGCCGAGGCCGATAAGGCGCTGCGTCAGGCGGTTCCACTGCTGCCGCCGGGGAGCTCGGTGCTAGGCGTCGGGCTGTTCAACCTGGGTCTGGCGGATTACAAGCTCGCCAAAGAGACGAAGGCAAAACCGGACCGGGCGATGCTCGAGGATGCGCTTAAGTATTCGCAGGAGTCGGCGGCAATCAAGAGCCCGTCGCAGGAGCAGGCGGCGGAGAACGCGAAGGCGATCAAGGGAGAACTGGGGGCGCCGGCCCGGCGAAAGCGCTAAGCAGGGCGTAGGGCGGAGGAAGGGCGTCTGGATAGAATGAAACATGTCTGTTTACCAGGAACGGGAGAGCGAACTGGAGCGGTACGAGTTTTCGATGGGCGTCGAACGCGGGCGGTTGGCGGTGACGCTTGACCTGCTCACCGATGCGCTGGTGCTGGTGGGGCAGCATGGGGTATATTGCCAGAGCGCGCGCCAGCCGGGCCGGCCTGCGATGGATATCCAGTTGATTTCAAAGTGCATCGCGGATGCCAAGGAACTGGTGGCCGGGGTGATGGAAAAGCTGAAGAAGGGAGGGCGTGAGGGAGCGCCGGCCGGCTGATGCCTTTCGGGTGACACCTTACAGCAACGCCCGCATCTAAAGCTGTAGAATATGTCGTACGACAGAAGTGGGGTTTCGAGCCCTTCCTCAAGCCATCAATCGGTTATACTTGAAAAAGCTAGCTCCTCGGAGCGCCGGGTCTTAATGCGTCCTTTTTTACTGCGCTGCACGTTGATTGCAAGTCTGTCGGTAGCCGCGGCAGGTTTTCTGGGCCGGGCGTCTGAAATTTCCGGTTCGCCGGATGGGAGTGCCTCCGTCCGTCGGAGCGTCACAGACGCGCAGATTTTGAGCCGCTACTTCGCGGCCGCCAAACAGCAATCGGAAGCGATGCGTGGGATGACGATGGAAGTAGACATCGACGCCGAGTTGCCGAAGCTGAAAAAACAGGGAAAGTTGCACGCGCTACGTAACATTTCCAAGGTTGGCAAAGTCACATACCACATGCTTGGCTTCAGCGGCGATAACACGATCAAGCGGGACGTGATCGCGCGCTATCTGACGGCCGAGGTGCAGGCGCAGGGCTCGCAAACGAATCTGGGGATCAACCCGGAGAATTACAAGTTTAAGTTCAAGGGACAGGAGTCGCCGGACGGAAGGCCTGTTTACGTGTTTCACCTGACGCCGCGTCACAAGAGGGTGGGTCTGTTCAAGGGAGAACTCTGGTTGGACCCGGATACCTGTATGCCGGTTCGCGAGTCGGGCCGTTTTGTGAAATCACCCTCTGTTTTCTTTAAGAAGATGGTGTTTGTGCGTGAGTACACGATGGCGGACGGTGTGGCCGTACCTCATCACATCGAGTCGCGCGTGGATACGCGCATCATTGGGCCGGTCGAGTTGAGCATCAATTTCACCAACCCGGCCAAAACCGTGGACGCGGAGGAAAGCGCGGCCTCAGGCGACGAGTAAGCAATGACTACCTATTCTGTCCGGAGACTGCATGCGAACACTGTTCCTCAACCCTCCATCGTTTGAGGGTTTCGATGGCGGAGCCGGTTCCCGCTGGCCCGCATCGCGCGAGATCGAGTCCTACTGGTACCCAGTGTGGCTTTGCTATCCGGCCGGAATGCTGCCGGACAGCAAGGTAGTCGACGCGCCGCCGCACAAGATTTCGATCGAGCAGACGGTCGCAATGGCGGACGACTGTGAACTTCTCGTTCTGTACACCTCGACACCGGGATTCCACGTGGATGTGCGAATCGCGGAGATGATGAGGGACCGGAACCCGAAGATGAAGGTCGCCTTCGTCGGGCCTCCGGTGACGGTGGAACCGGAGAAAGCGTTCCGCGAGTCCACGGCAATTGACTTCATCGTCCGCAAGGAGTTCGATCATCAGATCGCGGGGTTCGCGCAGGGCAAGCCGCTTGAGGAGTTGCCCGGCGTAAGCTTCCGCAAGAATGGTTCGATCGTTCACAACCCGGACGGGGGCGTGATCGAGAATCTCGACGAGCTGCCGTGGGTGACGAAAGTGTACGAGCGGGACCTCGACTTCCGCCGTTACAACGTGCCGTTCCTGCTGAACCCGTTCATTGCGTTCTACACTTCGCGCGGATGCCCGGCGATGTGCACGTTCTGCCTGTGGCCACAGACACATTCGGGCCACCGGTGGCGCCTGCGTTCGGTCAATGACGTGGTGAACGAGTGCCGCCATGCGCTGGAGCGGTTTCCGGGGTTGAAGGAAATCTTCTTCGACGACGACACGTTCAATTACAAAAAAGAGCGCACAATCGAGCTTTGCCGCGAGCTGAAGAAGTTGAAGTTCACCTGGTCCTGCACGTCGCGCGTGACAACGGACTACGAGACGCTGAAGGAAATGCGCGAGGCGGGCTGCCGCCTGCTGATTGTGGGCTACGAGTCCGGCGATGCGCAGATTCTGAAGAACATCAAGAAGGGCGCCACGGTCGACATGGCGAAGCGGTTCACCGAGAACGCCCACAAGCTGGGACTGACGATTCATGGCGACTTCATCGTGGGGCTGCCCGGAGAGTCGCGGCAGACGCTGCGCAATACGATCGACTTCGCCAAGCGCATGGATGTGGAGACGATCCAGGTGTCGATCGCGCATCCGTACCCCGGCACTGAGTTCTTCGATTACGTGAAGAAGAACAACCTCATCACGATCGACTCGATGACCGACGAGAGCGGCCATCAGTTGCCGAACATCATCTACCCAGGACTGAACCGCGGCGAACTCGTCGAGTGGGTGGAGCGCTTCTACGGCGAATATTACTTCCGTCCGAAGGCGGCGTGGCGGGTGGTAAAGCAGGCGGTGGTGAACAACGACATTCCGCGCCTTTACAAGGAAGCGCGGGAGTACCTCGCACTGCGGTCCAAGCGCAAACGGTTCGTGCGGGAACAGAAGTCGGCGCAGGCCAGCGGCGGCGTTCTGACGGGCGCGAGCGAACGCGTCTCTTCGTAAACTGACACAAACTGTGGATTTCGTCCGTGTGGCGCTGTATGTGCTCTGCGCGGCGGCCGGCGCGTACCAGGTGATCGCGCTCGTCGCCGTGGTGCGGCAACTCCTGCGGCCGAAGCGGAGGTTGGCGCCGGGGGCGTTGCCCGTTTCGATCCTGAAGCCCGTTCGGGGCGTGGACGAGGGTTTCCGGGAGGCGGTGGCGTCGCACGCGGCGCAGGAGTACGCGCCGGGATTCGAGATCCTTCTCGGCGTGGGTGAAGACGACCCGGAGGCAGCCGAAGAGATCGGCCGTCTGGCGGCGGAGTTTCCCTCCGTTCCGATTCGCGGAGTGGTGTGTCACGAGAAGACGCCGAACGCGAAGGTGGGACGTCTCATGGGCTTGGCGCGCGAGGCCCGGCATCCATGGATCGTGGTGAACGACAGCGACATCCACGTGCCACCGGGATACTTGGCCGATGTGACGGCGCCGCTGACCGAACCGCGAACCGGAGTGGTGACGTGCTTGTACCGCGCGACGGGCTCGACGCGGGCGGCACGGTTTGAAGCCCTGGGCATTGTGATCGATTTCGCGCCGAGCACGCTGGTGGCGCCGATGTTCGGCGTGAGCGAGTTCGGGCTTGGCTCGACACTGGCTTTCCGGCGCGAGGATCTCGAAGCGATCGGCGGGTTCGGCGCTGTGGCCGATTATCTTGCCGACGACTATCAGGTCGGTGCCCGAATTCATCGGCTGGGACGCGTGAACCTCATCGCGCGGACGGTGGTGGAGACGGGGTTGGGCGCGGCGACGTGGACGGGCGTGTGGCGGCACCAGGTGCGCTGGGCGCGGACGATTCGCGTGTCGAACGGGATTGGATTCAGCGGCCTGCCGATTACCTGCGCCACGCTGTGGGCGATTCTGGCGTTGGCGGTAGGAATGTGGCCCGTGGCCGCGGGGCTGGTGATCCTGCGGCTTATAGTTGCGCTGGTCTGCGGCGTCGGATTGCTTGGCTCGGGTGACGTGGCGCGGTTGATCTGGCTGGTGCCGGCGCGGGATTTGTTCGGGCTGGCGGTGTGGGCGGCCGGGATGGTGGGCGATACCGTCGAGTGGCGCGGGCGGCGACTGCGGCTTGCGCGCGACGGGCGAATCACGCCGGCTTGACTGCCAGGAGATCCGCAAAAACGAAGCCGTCGCGCTGCACGACTTCACCGGCTTCGACGGCAATTTCCCGGTCGAACATCGGGCCGGCCGTAGCGAACGTGTGGAATTCGCCGTTTTCCGCGCAGGGGTCGCAGGATTCGGGCAGCGCGGCGAGGAGTTCGGCGTCAAACGCGCGGCCGGCAAAGCTTTCGGGGACCTTGGCTGGGTCGAGGCAAACTACGCGGGCCTTCAGCCCGCCCGCCATCATGCCGCGGGCAAGCTCGCGGGTGGGTTGAAGCCAAAGCGGGAACAGAGGTTCGAGGCCGGTGGAGGAAAGCTGGCGCTCGCGATAGGCTCGGATGTCGGCGAGGAAAAGATCTC
>JAJYKC010000254.1 GCA_021788955.1 Acidobacteriota bacterium | reverse complement strand
ACGGTTCCGTATTGTGGCCACACCAGACAGCGAAGGGGAGGTACAGCGGCTTCTGGATACGGGTGACGCGCAGGCCGTGGTTCGCGTGTTGCCGGAATTCGAGCGGAGAATCCTGCGCGGGGAGCCGGCGCCGGTTCAGGTCCTGGTGGACGGCTCGGATTCGAATACGGCGTCGCTACTGTCGAGTTACATCTCGTCGGCGATTTCGACGTATTCCACGAAAGTGATGGCGGACCAGCAGAATATGCGGATTCTGTCGCGATCGGCAACTGCAACGCCGAACGTATCAGCACCGAATCTTGTGGCGCGCCCGCGCGTGTGGTTCAATCCGGATCTCAAGAGCCGCAATTATTTCATTCCGGGCGTAGTAGTGAACATTATCATGATCGTCACACTGGCGCTGACGTCGCAGGCGGTCGTGCGCGAGAAGGAACTGGGGACGATGGAGCAACTGCTGGTGACTCCGGTTCGGCCGGTTGAGATCATCCTGGGAAAAACCCTGCCGTTCGCGGCGCTCGGGCTGATCGACGTCATCCTGGTTGTGTCAGCCGCGCAACTGATCTTTAAGACACCATTGCACGGAAGTCTTCTGCTCTTGCTCGGCTCTTCGGTCCTGTTCCTGTTGACGACACTCGGCGCCGGGCTGTTTATCTCCACCATTTCACGAACTCAACAACAAGCCATGCTGTCCACGTTTTTCTTCACGGCGCCGGCGTTCATGTTGAGCGGATTCGCGTTTCCGATCCGCAATATGCCGCTTCCGGTTCAGTACCTGACTTACCTCGACCCGCTGCGATACTTCATGGACATTGTCCGAAGTATTTTTCTGAAAGGGTCCGGGGTTTCCCTGTTGTGGGAGAACATGGTTGCGTTACTGATATACGGCGTCGCAATTCTTGGCTTAAGCGCGCTGCGGTTCCGGAAGAGGCTGGACTAAGCGGGATTCCCGGACGAACTCAGCGCCAGACCTCGTTGGCAATTTCGACGATGCGGGCGAGTTTGGCCCATTGTTGGCCGTATGTGAGTAAGTTGCCTTCTTCGGTGCTGGCAAAACCGCATTGGGGGCTGAGGCAGAGTTGGTCGAGGTCGAGGTAACGGGAGGCCTGGTCGATGCGGCGCTTGATTTCGTCTTTCGGTTCGAGTTCACCGGTTTTGGAAGTGACGAGGCCGAGGACGACGGTTTTGCCTTTGGGGACGAAGCGGAGGGGTTCGAAGCCGCCGGCGCGGTCCGTATCGTACTCCATGAAGTAGCCGTCGACGCCAATTTCGTTGAACAGAATTTCGGCGACGGGTTCGTAGCCGCCCTGTGCGATCCAACTGGAGCGGAAGTTGCCGCGGCAGAGGTGCATGGTGATGGCCATGTCCGCAGGGCGGCCGGCGATGGCGGCGTTGATCATGCGGGCGTAGGTGGCGGGGAGCTGATCCGGGTCTTCGCCGCGGGCGCGGACTAAGGCGCGCTGTTCGGGGTCGCAGAGGTAGGCGAGGTTGGTTTCGTCAAGTTGGAGATAGCGGCAGCCCTCATGCGCGAAAGCGTGGACAGCGCGGTTGTAGGCGGCGCCTAAGTCTGAGTAGAAATCGTCGAGGTTCGGGTAGACGGCTTCGCTGATAGCTTTGCGGCCGCCTCGGAAGTGGAGGACGCTTGGCGACGGGATGGTTATCTTCGGCGTGGCGGCGGTGGTGTGATCGCGGAGAAAGCGGAAGTGATCAAGCATCGGGTGCGTGGAGAAGCCGAGCTTGCCGACGACGCGGACGCCTTTGGCTTTGGTGGCGGTTCCTTTGAAGGCAATGCCGGTGTCGGGCGTGTAGGGTTCGCAGCCGTCGAGGCGTTCGAGAAAGTCGAAGTGCCACATGGCGCGGCGGAACTCGCCGTCGGTGGCGGAGCGTAGGCCGGCTTCGGCTTGTTTCGCGATGAGCGCGATGATGGCCGAGTCTTCGACGGATTTCAGTTGCTCTGCGGTGATTTCTCCGCGTTCGCGTTGGGCGCGGGCCTCCTTGAGTTCGGAGCTGCGGAGCAGGCTGCCGACGTGGTCGGCGCGGAAGGGGGGTCGCGTGCGTTGCATGGTCAGACCTTGGTGAGTTCTTCGGCGGCGATGTTGAATCCGGTGTTGGCGGCGGGCACGCCCGCGTAGATGGCGGCTTGCAGGAGGGTTTCTTCGATGTCGCAGGGTTCGAGGCCGTGGGCGAGGCCGGCGCGGAGGTGAAGGCGGAACTCTTCCCAGCGGCCGAGGCTGGCGGCGGCGGTGAGGACGAGGAGGCGGCGGGTGCGGTCGTCGAGGCCGGGACGTTGCCAGACGGCGCCCCAGGCGTATTGCGAGATCAGTTGCTGGAAGGAACGGTTGAAGTGGGTGGTGGAAGCGAAGGCGCGGTCGACATAGGCGTCACCGAGGACGGCGCGGCGGCGGGCGAGGCCGTGCTCGAAGGAAGCGGCGGGAGTGGGGAGGAGGAAGCGAAAGAGCGCCGCGTTGAAGGAGTGGGGCGTTTCGAGGTTCGACAGATGGGCGGTGGGAAGACGTTCGACCTTGGCGTGAGGGATGGCGCGGGCGAGAGCGTCGCCGTGGCCGGACCACGGAGTGGAGACGTCCTGATCGCCAACGACGATGAGGGTGGGCGTTGCAATGGAGGACAGGCCGGCGATGTGATCCATGTCGCGGACGGCGGCGGCGCATCCGGCGTATCCGGTTGGGTCGGTGGAGAGGAGAACGCGGCGGGTGCGGGCAACGGCGGGAGGATTGGCGGCGAGGTTGGCAGAAGTGAAGAAGCGGCCGAGGACCGCGTCGGCGACGGCCGGCATGCCTTGCTCGAGCACGGTGCGGCGGCGAGTTTCCATGGGCGCGGGATCGGGGAAGCGTGCGGAAGTGTTGGCGAGGATGAGGTGGGTGAGGCGGGAGGGCGAGTGGAGGGCGATCCACTGGCCGATCATGCCGCCGAGGGAGAGGCCGCAGAATGCGAACTGGGGGATGGAGAGCGAGTCGGCGAGGGCCAAGAAGTCGCGGGCGAGGAGCTCGATGGAGTAGTCGCCAGGCGTGACTTCGGTGCCGCCGTGGCCGCGAGTGTCGTAGCGAAGAATGCGAAAGTGAGGGGCGAGAGCTTCGGCTTGCGGGTCCCACTGGGTGTGGTCGCAGCCGAGAGAGTGCGAGAAGACGACGACGCGGCGATCGTCGGCGCCGTCGAGCCGGAAATATTGGCGGAGCGTGCCGGTTTGGAGGATGGGCATGACAGTTCCTATTGTTCGAGAAGACGGCGGCGGAAGAGTTCGGTTGCGCCGAGATAGTCTTCGGGGAGGTCGAGAGAGTCGACTTGGGCGCGGGTGAGGAGCGTGGAGAGAATGGGATGAGCCGCGACGATTTCGCGGAGGGGCTGGGTTGTTTCGATGGCTTGCTGGACGGCTTCGGCGAGGAGGCGCTGGGATTCGGCGCGGCCGATTCTCGGCGCGAGGACGACGGCAAGTTTTTCAGTAAAGACGGCGCCGAGCGTGGAGGCGAGGCTTTGGCGCATGCGTTCGGGGAAGACGGTGAGGGTGGAGATGGCTTCGGCGAGGGCCGCGAGGGCGCTGCCGGCGGTTTGGACGCAGGAGGAGAGCGTTTCCCACTCGGCTTGCCAGGGGCCGGCGGCGCGTTCGTGCTCCTGAATCATTTCTGACAAAAATGTTGCGACGAGGCCGGGCATGCGGGTGGCGGCGGCGAGGGTGATGGCGCAGCCGGAGGGGTTGCGTTTGTGGGGCATCGCGGAGGAACCCCCGCCGGATTCGGCGACTTCGGCGACTTCGTGCTGCATGAGGAGAGAGACGTCGCGGGCGATTTTGCCGAGAGCGGCGGTGTAGATGCCGAGGGCGGCGACAAGGGCGGCGAGGCGGTCGCGGGAAGTGTGCCACGGCGGGGGCGCGGGCGGGAGTCCAAGTTCGGCGGCGAGTTCGGTGGCGAGGGCAGGGCCTTGGTCGCCGTAGGAGGCTAGAGTTCCGGCGGCGCCTCCGAATTGCAGTTGGAGAGCTTCGACGAAGGACGAGGCGACACCACGCCAGGAGCGATGGACGAGGCCGTACCAAGTGGCCGCTTTGTAGCCGAAGGTTATGGGCGGCGCGGGTTGGAGGACGGTGCGCGCGAGCATCACGGCTCGGGCGTGGGTTTCAGCGAGATAGCGGAGAGCGGCTTCGAGGCGGGCGTGATCTTGGGTGAGGATCGGCTCGGCGCGTTTGAGGAGCAGGATGATGGCGGTGTCGACCGCGTCCTGGCTGGTGGCGCCGTAGTGAACGTAGCGGGAGGCAGGTTCGTCGATTTCGCGGATGCGTTCGGTGAGGGCGTTGACGAGCGGGATGGCGGGGGTGGCGGCGCGGCGGGCGGCGGTGGCGATAGAGGCGGCGTCGAAGGAGGCGGGGTCCGCGGCTTGCGCGATGGAGTCGGCGGCGGAGGTGGGGATGAGGCCGAGACGGGCCTGCGCGCGGGCGAGCGCGGATTCGAAAGCGAGGAGGGCGGAAAGAACGGAGGAGTCGGAAAACAGGTCGTCGAGTTCGGGGGTGGTGGCGAGGCAGCGGATGAGGCGGGAGGACAAGAGAGGGTTCCTATAGGTCGAAGAAGACGGTTTCGGATTCGCCTTGCAGGTGGATGTCGATGGACCAGCAGCCGTACCCTTCGTCGCGGTGTGCGAGGAGCGTCGCGCGGCGTTCGGCGGGGACGAGGGAGAGGACGGGGTCTTCGGCGAGCGTAGGGTCGTCGTCGAAGTAGATGCGGGTGCAGAGATGGCCGAGGAGGCCGCGGGCGAAGACCCAGACGTTGATGTGGGAGGATTGCCAGGCGCCATGTTCGCCGGGGACGCGGCCGGGGCGGACGGTGGAGAAAGTGCAGGCGCCATCATCTCCCGTGGCGAGGCGGCCGAAGCCGCGGAAGGCGCGGTCCGGTTCGCGGTCGCGCGTGTCGTTGGGATGAGCGTATTTGCCGGTCGAGTCGGCCTGCCAGAGTTCGACGATGCCGTCGGGGATGGGTGCGCCGTCGCCGTCGAGGAGGCGGACGCGGAGTTCGATGTGCTCGCCTTGGGCGGCGGGTGTAGCGAGGTCGCCGAGATCGGGATCGGTGGTGATGCCGACGTGGAAGAACGGGCCAACGGTTTGCGAGGGCAGTGCGACGAAGCGTTGCGGGTTCATCGCTGGTCCTCGAAGGACGCAGCGTCGCGGCCGCGGAGCACAATGTCGAAGCGG
>JAJYKC010000253.1 GCA_021788955.1 Acidobacteriota bacterium | reverse complement strand
CAACCCAAAGGGGCCCGCCGGGGTGGCCAAGTAGGCGTGGGGGAGAAGGCGCAACCCCGGCGGTAACTCGTTGTGAGGGGCCATCGTCACTTGCCAACGACCCCTCCTCTCTGTCGCGTCACGTAAGCAGCGACCGCTCCGTTCAGAAGCTGTACTTGACCGCGATGGTCATGTTGTTGCCGTTGAAATCCTGTGTCCCCAGGGGCGCCAGGCCAACGGGGTTATTTTCTCCACGGGTGTTATACCCGTAGTAGTTCCAACCAATGTCGTACGAAAGGCCCTTGTAGATGATCCAGTTCAACTTCATGTAAGGCGTTTGATAGTTGAACCGGAGCGGGCCGTAAGGCGTGAGCGGATCGAGGAAGTTCAGCGAATAGGTGCTCAGTGGATTGAACCACGACGGCGTTCCCTTCACGAAACTTCCCGCGTAACCCAGCGTGAACGTCACTTGTTTCGCCGGTTTGATCATCATGTCGGCGCTGGCGAAGTTCGTCTTGCTCGAATACGTGGTGATCGCGGCATAAGGCACCGGCGAGTCGGGAATCGGGCAGGGCGCGGCGCCCGTGCCGGCCGGACCGGAAGCGGTGTAGCAGACCAGCGCCTGGGTATAGATGTCGCTGTAGTTGTAGGAGAGATCGAACGAAAATTCACTGGCCGGCGTGAACATCGTGGTGATGGCGTAACTGCGGTTGTGATTCTGGTTTTGCACCTCAGTCACGCTGTTGCTGCTGTCCACGATATCCACCGCGCCCGTGATCTCGGCCCAGTGGACCGGCGTATACACCGAGTTGATCTGGTAGTGACGCAGCAGGCGCGGCGTGATCCGCGCGAAGGACTGATCGAACGAGGAAAGTTCCAGATTGAAGCTGGTGCGGAAATTGTTCGTCGGCCGCACCCAAAGCCCGGCCAGCGCCGTATTCCCGTTGATATCCGCCGACAGGTTGTGAGCGGTGTCGCTGTCGCCCGTCAGCCCGGTGAAGACGACCGATCCGTCCGGCTGAAGGGTGCAACCGGCCGGCAAATCGGCCGGAAACGTTCCGCCTTTCGGAAGCGCGCAATCGCCGCGGGCCGCCGTCGCGGGTCCCGTGATTGGGGCTGAGCTGCTGCCGGTATTCCCGCCCGGGAAGAACGTTTCGGCGGTGTAATAAAGCGCGTTGAAATCGCTGATTTTCCGCTTCGTATAGCGGTAACCGAGACGCGCTCCGATTTTCGGCGTGAAATCGTACGCCAGCATGAAGGTATTCGACCGAAAATCCTGGCCCAGGTACCGGCTGTTATATCCCGTCGCCAGGTCCGGCCCGCTCGAGGACCCGTGCTGCGGGCAGGTGGCCGCCGTGTACGGTGGCGGGCAATCCGTGGAATTGAACTGGCCCGGAGGCAGCAGCATCGAGTAACCGCCGCCGGGAGCCGCTTGCGCGTAGAAGTTGACCACGCCGAAATTGTCCAGGCCCGGAATGCGGAAAGAGTTGTAACTGAAGCTGTCCATCGCCCGCAATTTGCTGGTGACCTGATAGACCGCATCCCAGTTGCCATTGACGATGATCCGGTTGGCCTTGGTCGCCGCAGTGGCATCGGACCCGGCCGCGTGAGTCCGGGTGTTCAACCCGGCCCACGTATCGTAGAGATCGTTCACCGTCTCGTCGCCCGAGCTGTAACTGATCGCCCCGGTCATATTGAGGTTCTGGAAGTAAGTGGACTGGAAACTGAACCGTTCCGTCGGCGTGGTGCCCCGCGGGCGTCCGCCGCGATTGTAGTAGAGGTCGCCCTGGCAAGTCGGGTTCGCCGTAGGCGGCGTGGTGCCGCTATTGCTCACCGGGCTGGCGCATGGCGTGTTCCCAAGCGTATTGAACACAAGACCCAGATCCACCGGATTTCCGTTCGCAAGCTGATAACCGAGGTTCGCGTCGTACCACTGCGTGTCCTGTTTGTAGTGATTGACGAACTGATCGTAGCTGAACGTGGTTCGCGGAAGAAGGCTGAAGTCCACGCCCGCGTGATACAAGTCGTTCGTCGTCTTGTAACCCTGGAAGAGCAGCGAGACGATGCCGGACTCCTGCTCGGCGCCCACGGTCGCTTCCGTCGTCGTGTAGGAAGGCCCGGCTTCCAGGCTGTGCGCGTAGCCGAGCCGGAAACGAATGTTCGACTGCGGCAACAGCGTCAGGTTGAAATCGCTCATCCGATGGCTCAGATCCATCAGGTGAGGTGCCGTGGTAACCGCGAGGCTCGGATTGGAGTTAGCCGGATTGAGCGGATTCGCGAGCAGGTTGTAGCCCCAGAAATATTTGTAGCGGCGGTAAGTGGCGCTGAAGTTGTACCACTTATCCTTGCTCATGTTCAGGCGAACCACGCTCACGGGATCGCCGCCGAAACCGAATCCGGTGAGCGAGAGATTATCGAACAACGCGCCATTGTGATTGAGCGAACGCAGGTTCAGGGAAACGTCCAGAAGCCGCGGTCCCTGCTGGAGATTGACGAACGTATCGTAATTGGCCTCGCTGCCGGTCATGTTGCTGTACCGCCAGCCTGCGTTGACCGAACCCGACACGGCGTAATTGCCAATCGTCAGCAAGTTGGGCGTTGGAACCGCATCGCTCGAAGACGAAGTATCCGCCGACGCCGAAGAGTGGTTGGAAGCCACCGTTGCCGCCGCCGAGTCGTTCGTTTTCGAGAACGATGAATCGGATGTCTTGGTCGCCGGCGCGGCTGACTTCGTCGCGTCCTTGACCGTGGTGACCGGTTGCGCGGCGTCGCTGGCGCTGGCCTGCTGCTGAGCGAAGGCTGGTGCCGCGAGCCATCCGCCAAACGCCAGCGCTGCTATCAATAACCCGGCAGCCCGCCATCCGGTGAAACTTTTTTGAGAGATTCTCTCTTTCTGGCTGTTCATGGCTGCCTCATTGGAAGAAATACGGGCTGAAGTTGGATCCGTGAATCTGGGTGTGGCACAGCGTGCATGCCTGGAACTGCGTGTTCTGGTTGTGGAAGCTCGGCGTGCCTGGCGCGCCGCTGAAACTGGACGTCGTGTGGCATTGCAGGCAGAGCTGATTGACGTTGGCGACCTTGAGCATGTGCGGATTCGGTCCGCCGTGCGGCACGTGGCAATCCAGGCAGCCATCGGTGACCACCGGCTCGTGCTCGAATACGAACGGCCCGGACTTGTCCACGTGGCATTGCAGGCAGATCGCATTGCCTTCCGCCGCCGTCCGCAGTTGTTTATTCTCGCCGCCAGGCATGAGTGCGGCGTCAACCGACGAGCCGTGCGGATTGTGGCAATCGGAGCAGCGAACCATGCCTTCATTCACCCGATGGTGAAATGGCATCTGGAATTGCGGCTGAATCGCCCGGTGGCAGGTGTAGCAGAGCTGCGGCTGCGACTTGATGAGCAGCGTCGTAAGGTCGGTCGAGTGGTGCACCGAGTGGCAATTCGTGCAGCCGATGCCGTTCTCGTAATGCACCGAAGTCAAAAAGTGCATGTTTTCGTGACGCGACTGATGGCAATCCATGCAGCGTTCGCTGATTGCCTGCGGCGTCATCTTCGGGAAGTCGTAAGGAACAGCAGTCTGCCCGCCTGAGCTGACGTGCAGCGAGCCCGGCCCGTGGCAGCCCTCGCAACCCTCTTTGTCCTTTGATTTCAAAAGCAGCGTCTTGTAGTGAGGGTTCTGTTCGAAACTCTTAAAAACATCCGCGTGACACATCTTGCAAGTGTCGGTGCCAACGTATTGAGGCACCGGCTTGGAAGCTTGCGCGGCGGTTTTCTCTGTACCGTTTTGGAATTTGTGAATCGTGGTTGCGGGGAGTTGGTTCGCGGCGAGCAGCGCAAATCCGGCCAGCGCTATTGCTCCCACCCATCCCCTCCATCCATGTTGAACCCGCATAAGGGCGCCTCCAGCCAGTGGCAAGCAAGCTATGGACCATTTACAGGAACCGAGCGAAAAACGACGCTGCCGTTGCGCAACTTGAAAGCTGCCAGCGGCGATTGCCGAGGATTTTGGCACACAGAGCTTTCTGTTTCTGTTAGGAAAAGCTGAAAATTAGGGCAGAAAGGAGCGAACTATAGAAAGATGGCGCGGCGGATCGCTCCGTCGGCAAGGCAACAGAAATGAAGACCTTATAAGTCGTACATGCGATTTCAGTCGAAATCACACTCCTCTTTTTGGGTTATTTGCCGCACCTTCCCTATCCCCTTTGCTCAAAATTCCGCAACGCGAGACGCCCACATTGTTGTTTGCTGTGCCAAAGAGCCGCGAAATCCCTGCTTGTCGTAGGAAGTTCGCGGATGTTTTCCCATCCGCCTTTTGGTCACTTGCTTGCACACCCGACGTTGGGCGTCCGGCATCGGAACAAGCGACGAACAGGCCGGAACGGAAAATTCTACTAGCCGCTGGAATCGCGTCCGCCGCTGGTGGAAAGGCCAAGCACCGGACCTCGGACCGCGCTCGATTCCTTCCGGACGCCCTTCATTTCCTCGAAATGAGAAAGAGACGCCGGGTAATGATCGCCGCCAAGGGGCAAAGCGGAATCAGCGAACGGAAAAACGTGGCGGAATTGCCGGCGCTCTTCCGCGGAATGGGCACGCCATCGCGCATGCTCGCGAGCGCCGGCGAGGTGGACGCAGCCAAGGGCCCCCAAAAGACAAAAGCAGATCGAAACGAACTCGCGCGAGAACGGAAGGACGAGGAAGAAAGAACCGGCAACGCAAGGTCGGCGGCCGGCGAGCGCGCGGGAACGACAAACGAATTTGTGCAAGCACTCCTGAACGAGACGGGAAAACCGCATTGAAATTGAACGATCGAGATCTCTCGCAAAAGACGGGGCGGAGACGGTTCCTGGAAATTTTTCTAGGAGCCGGCATCACGGCATCGCTGGCTTCCTTTCTGTATCCGGTGATCCGCTATCTGATTCCGCCGCGGCGCTCCGATCTGGGCAGCAACACGGTGCTGGCGGCCAAGGTCGGGGAACTGAAACCCAACTCCGGCCAGATTTTCCGTTTCGGCGAGCACCCGGCGCTGTTGATCTACACCTCGAGCGGAAAATATCTGGCGTTCACCGCCGTCTGTACGCACCTGGGCTGCACCGTGCAGTACCGGCCGGACCTGCACGAAATCTGGTGCCCGTGCCACAACGGCAAGTACGACCTGCACGGGCGCAACATCAGCGGACCGCCGCCGCGGCCGCTGACCGAATACCACGTGAACG
>JAJYKC010000252.1 GCA_021788955.1 Acidobacteriota bacterium | reverse complement strand
CATTTGGCGTAACTGTGGCCGTGATTCCGCTGGACGACTGGGTGAAGATCACCTGCCCCGGTGAACTTTGAAAACCGCTGCCGTTGATTTCAATCGGCAGGCCGACCGGGCTGGAGGGATCGGTGGAATTGTTAATGTTTTGAATTGATGGAACCGGAGGGGGTGCAACGGTGCTTCCGCTCGAACCCCCGCAGGAGATAATGAAAAAAGCTGAAGCGGCAAGAAGGGCGAATCCTCCTGCCACGGTTACGAAATGGGCCCGACGACTTGCAGATCGAAATCTTGCAAAGAGAAGGGATAACTTTCCCTGCATCGTAATACCTCCACGGTACTGACCACGCTACTGGCGCGTAGCTGGATTGAAAGCTCCCCCTCTCAGGCGAAAGATTATAAACTAGAAAGTCAATAAAAAGAAAGTATACTTTCGTCTAGGTGGCGTTTTTCCTTGCTTCTTGCTGAAAAAACATCACTTATGCTATGAAGGTGCCCCTGGAGGAATAATACTTTAGTACCATTGCAGACCTGTGGGAAACTATGTTAGAGGTGGTAAACAGGGGGTGTATCCGCCGACCGGGGAATAACCGCCCGCCCCGCTGCCGCCATCACTGGAGCCGTTACCGACCGGCGTCGACGCGTAGATAATCGTGCCGGCTGATGCCGTCTCAGAGCCGCCGCCGAACAAAGGCGGGATGTTCACCGTGCCGATGCCGGGAACAGGAATCGGCAACGACGGGGCGCGCCCGCCCATCATCGGCTGGATCATCGACTTCGCGAACCAGCCCAGCACGCCGGTGTTGCCGTGCAATTCGAACGTCAACGCATCGATGCTCCGCTTCAGCGTATCGGCGCGGGGCACCACAGCCTCGCCCTCGTGGACGACCGCCGTACCGGTCCTGGCGACCGTGCCGCCCTCGTCGTACTGTGGCAGTTTCCCGCGACCGCCCATACGCCCGCTCTGCTGGCTCCGGATTTGCCGCTCCGTCTTGACGAATGCGTCGCGCAAATGTGGATAGAGCGCGTCGAGCAACTCGCTGGCCGCGTGCGTGGTTTCTGGAACATCCACCGGAAGGCCGATGTAGTTGCCGCTCGGGTCCAGTTCCGGATCGCGGTTCGCCATGATCGTGCGTCGCGTCTCGCCGCTCTTCGCGCCGCCTTTGCGGCCGAGGGCGACACGTTGCTCATGCGTCATCCCCCACACGTCGCGCCCGCCCTCCTTCCAATACCATTCGGACTCCGGATCGCTCACGCCCCGGGGACCGATCTTCGGCTTCCGCATGTACTCCAGGTCGCGCGGCGCGCGCACGGAAGCGGAACCCGAGAGCGGTTCCGTCCCAAGCAGTTCACGCGCCAAGTCCGTGAGGCGCATCCAATCGCCCTCGCGTTCTGCGAGGCCTTTGCGGACCAGCGCGGCGCGAACCTGCGATGACTGCTCCGTGAGCTTCAAGCTCTCGAACGGCTCCTCCCAATTAATCGGGCCGTGCTTCATCGCCGCCAGATACAGCGCCTGCCCGATGCCCTGACCGCGCAACTCCTCGGGAATACCCAGTGTGCTGATTCGCTGTTTGGTGGCCGGGACCTTCGGATTGTAGACATCGCGAATCAGCCCTTCGCCACTGTAGAACACGTCCTCATTGCCGCCCGGCCACGTGAATCGCTGCTGCGGACCGAGCCAGAGCGTCTGGCCGGGCATCTCCATCCATTCCCCAGGACGGGTCGTTACCTGGACCTTTTTCACCATCGTGGCGATGCGGGCCAGCTTCGCCTCGTCGCTCAACGCCGCGTACCCGCCCGCTCCCGGCGGGCCCATAGGCACCATGCCCAGCATCACGCCGTCCCTGCGCTCGGGCGTCATCGCGGCCACACCGCCTGTCAGCAGCGCCATGAGGCTCTCGCCGACGCTGATACCGGCAGGCCCGCCAAGTGCGCTGAGGCCCGCCGGCAGCGCGATGTTGAACAGCCCCATGGTGGCCTTCTCCAATGCCGCATCCGTCTCCGGCCCGTAATGGCCCACCAGGTTCACGCTGGGCGGCAGGCCCATGTTTCGGAGGCGCTTCAGCGGGATTACCAGTTCCGGGCCAGCCTCGCCCACAATGCTCGGCCCCGTTACCACGCCGCCTTCGGCGAACCGCGGCAGGCCTCCGGTATTGCGGAGCATCTGCGTCAGGAAGCCGGAAGGCGACGCAACCCCGATATTCGGCGCCACCGCGCCGCCCTGGGACGTGAGCGCGGGTACGCTCCTGCCCATAAACTCCGACAGGACGGCGGTGAGCAACCAGATCGCGTTGGAGTTCTGTTTGGTCGCCGTCGTGTTGTCGGACGTGACCGTGATCGGGTCCTGCTTGATGCCACCGCCGAAGGAGCCGCCCAGGATGCTGGCGATGCCGTTCTGGCCGAACAGCAACGGGTGAATGGCATTCGCAACCATGCCGCCGAGACCCTCCTCGACGGGCTTCAGCGTGGCCTCGCGGACGGTCGACCCGAGCTGCTTCGGGAAATCGCCCGGTTTGGTGAAGAGCGTATGCGCCAGCCCGGATGTGGCTTTCTCGATCTCCTGCAACTGGTGCTGCCGGTCCTCCTCCCGCTTGTGGTCCGCGGCTGCGCGTTTCTCATCGAGCTCGTCCTGTGCGGCTGCCAGCCCCGTGAACAGTTCTTTCTGCGCCTCGGCGGCCAGGATCATTTTTCGCGCGGCGTTCTGCTCGCGGTCGATCCTGGCGACCTCGATATCGGCTAACTGGAGGGCAAGGTCCACGCGCACCTGGTAGGCCTCCTCTGGCGTCTTCGCCATGCGCGCCTGCCCGGTGGCGTGCCGCCGCAGTTCCTCCCGCTGCTCCTGGACTCCGATATCCTCGATCCGCTCCTGCGCTTTGAAAACGTCGTCCCAGTCCTTCATCTGCTCCTTGGATGGGAGGAACAGCGACATCATCTTCTTGGTCTGGTCGATCTGGCGCTGCTGGTCGTATTTCTCGAAATCCTCGGTGGCCTTCTTTACGACGGGCGCCGCCTGGTCATCCGCCGCCTTCCGGATCGCCGCAATCTCGGCCTCGGAGGCCTTCACCTTGGCGGCCTGCTCCAGCAGGAGGTCCCGCTGGCGGTAGAGGTTCTCGATGGCCGAGAGTTCTGCGTCGTCGCCTTTCTTTTCGAATTCGGCAGCCTGCCGGCGGAAGTCTTTGAGCGCCTCTGACTGGTTCTTCTCGGAATCGAGAGCCGACTTCCACAGGGACTCGCTCGCTTGCGCCGTGTGGAGCTTCCCCGCCAGTTCCGTAACCTCCGATTTGGTCAGCGGCTTTTCGGGGTCGAACAGTTCCTTCTGGTACCGCTCCACGTCCTTCTTCGCATCGGCATACGCCTTCTCCATGCCCTCGTGCGTGCCGAAGAAGCGGGCGCGCAGGCGCTCCGTCTCCTCCTTACCGGCGCGGAGATCCATCCGGTGCGTCGCCTGCTGGGCGCCCTCCAACTCGCGCTGCAAACCCTCGATCTGCTTCTGGAGATCGGCCGCTTTGCGCATGCGGCCCACTTCTTCCTCGGTGGGCGCAAGCATCTGCAACCACCCGAAATTGCCGATGAGGCTCTGCTGCTGGCCACGAAGATCGGCCATCTGCCGCTCAACGGCATCCCGGTTCGCCACGATGCCGGGCGCGCGCCGCTCCATATCCGCGACTTCGCGGCGGTGCGCGCTGCGCGACATGCTGGCGCCGGGGCCACCCGCCGCGCGAATGGCCGCAGCCTCCTGGCGGGCCTGATCCTCTTCCCTGCGCTGGCGCTCGTCATCTCCGGCCGTGCCGACGTTATTCAGGAACCAATCGACGCCCTTGCCGACCCAGGACACCGTGATGACGATGCCCTCTTTGAATTTCCGGATCAGCAAATCCCATTTCGTTTCCAGTTGCGCGACCTCGCGCTGATATTCCTGGAAGCGGCGCACGTCCTCCTCGGTGGGCCCAAAGCCCTGCTCGTGCGCGATGCGGAGGTTCTCGTTCAACTCCGTCATGAACGGGATGGCTTCCACGCCGACCCGCTTAAACAACTCCATGGCGGCGGCGTCCCGTTGCAGTCCTACCGGAAGTTTGTTCAACCCTTCCGAGATTTCGACCAGGATCTCGGAGGTGGGCTTCATCTCGCCCGCGGCGTTCCGCATATCCACGCCCAACCGCTGCAGGGTGACGCGCGCCTTCTCTCCTTGGCTGGAATTCTCGTCCGCAGCCTGGGACAGGCCCCGCATGAGACGCTCGACAATCGAGATATCCTGGCCGACGGCCTTCGCCGCGAAGCCGAACTGGCCGACCTCTTTGGCGGTCAGGCCGGTACGCAGTTCGGCATCCTTCACCCGCGTGCCATATTCCCCCAGACTCTTGGCCGCCTCAAATGCCGCAGCAGCGAAGCCAGCCAGGGCGGTCGCCCCCGCCAGGATGCCCACGCCGAACGGCCCCATCGTGGAAAGCAGGGAGCTAATGGCGCCCTTCGCCCCCTGGATTGGGTTGTCGACGAACTCGGCAATGCGATCTCCAAAGGATTTGATGGCCTCGGTGTGCTTTTTCAGCGCCTCCTCGGCTTCCCTGGCCGCCTTGGTGGCCAGCGCCTCACGTGCGGCCTTCTCCTCGACCGCGATCATCTTCTCGTAGGACTTGGTGATCGCGTCGATGGCCGCTGGCTCTTTGGCGTACCGCTGCAGGAGTTGGTCCCGTTGCGAAATGAGCCGCTCGACACCGCTCTTGCCATAAGCCTCGGCCTGCTTTTCGAGAGACGCGATCAGGCGCTGCACACTGGACCGGGTCTGGTCCGTGATGCGGATGACCTTGCCGTGCGCCGCCTCGGCTCTCTTCTCGAAGCTCTCCAGTCCGGCGTTGGCCTTGCCAACGGCCGGCGTCACCAGGTCTTCGGCTTCGAGTACAACCTTTTCCGCTTGATCGGCCATATTATGCCGCCTGGGCCTGCACGGTCACGATAGGACGGTGGTTGAGCATCACCTTGAGGAGCGCCTCGCGGTCGTGCGGGGACACTCCCCACTGCCGCTCGCGCCGGTTGTTGTAGAAGGCGATTTCGGAGGCGGTCTGCCGCCGGCCCGGCATCGCCTCATCGAGGAAACCGATCACCGCGCGATTCTCGTTGACGGTGAGCACCTTGAGACACCGCAAGGTATGACCGGTCCACGTCCAGTCGCGGATCGGCTGGAGACCGCGCGCAGCCTTGTAATCGGG
>JAJYKC010000251.1 GCA_021788955.1 Acidobacteriota bacterium | reverse complement strand
CCGCGCGGCCAGGCTGGACACGCCCGAAGGAAGGAGCCGGCCCGCTCTCGCGGCCCAGGGCGACGGATGGGCATTGAGGTAATTGGCGTAACCGGCGAGTTTCTCGCGGGCATAATTCCGGCGCGCCGCACGGATGGCTTTGGCGGCAGCCAAACCGGAAGCGACGGCGGGGCCGATGCCTTCACCGCTTTGCGGGTGCGCCAGGCCGGCCGAATCGCCGATCAGGAGCAAGCCGTCATCCACTACGGTGCGCGGTGACGTTCCACGAAGCAAGTAGGCATGGCCGCGCGGCGCGGGCACGGGAAAAGGGACGCGCCCGGTTTCGTTCAGAAAGCGGAGGAAGTCGGCCACATGCGTGGACAGACGGTGCGGATCGACCCGGCCGAGACCGACGTTGAGGAAGTTCCCTTTCCGAATACACCAGCCGTACCCTTTCATGTCGCGGCAGAAATAGAGTTCGGGCACTTCGCCTTCGACGCGGCAGGCTTCGATCTGCGCCCCATCCATTTCGAACTCGGTCTCCTGAGCGACGACGGGACATTCATCGGCCCTCTTGCCTCCGACGAAAGCCGCCACCGGACAAAAGTGACCGCCGGCGCCAACGACGAGGCGCGCGCGAATGTTTTCATTGGCGAGCCATACGCCTCCGGTGCGCTCGAGACTGGACAGGCCGACTCCAAGCGCCACGCGCACGCGGGTGCGATCGAGGAGATATTCGTCGAACTCACAGCGGCGGATGCCGTAACTAACCGGGGCGTCGTAACTGGTTTCGATCGCCGGTCCTCCCATTTGGCCGACGCGGAACCCTGTGATCGGCTGCAACAAGTTATAGCGGGAGTATTGGATAGGGCTGATGCCGAGCGAAGCGAGGACCCTCGGCGTGATCCATCCTCCGCAAACCTTGTCGCGGGGAAAGGGCCGCTTATCGAGGAGGAGCACGTCGAGGCCTGTGCGGCGCAATCCCCACGCACACGAGGATCCAGCCGGGCCGCCGCCCACAATCAGGACGTCGCAAGCTTCCATGTTGACGTGTCCGAGGGACGGCTTATCGGCGGGTTACTTGCGCCCTCGTAGAGTGGGGCACGCGTCCACGAGATCTGTTTGCTCTCCGGCCCCGCGAATGTGATCTGAAACAGTTGCAGCGTATTGGCGCGGAAGGCGGCGATCGAGCCGGCCAGATACAGACGCCACGCTCGCGTGAACCATGGATCGTATTTGGCCGAGACCTGGGCGGCCACGCGCTCAAATCGTTCCAACCAGCACTCCAGCGTTCGCACGTAATGGAGGCGAAGGTTCTCCACATCGAGCACGGCGAAACGATGCGGTTGCAGCACGCTCACCGCTTCACCAAGCGTAGGAACGTAAGCCCCGGGGAAAATCCGCTTGCGGATCCAGCGGCTGAATTCACCTTTGTGACTCCTCCCGATAAAATGCAGCAGGCCGCGTCCCGCGTCGCCAACCGCGCGGTGGATGATCCGGCCAAAGTCCGCGTAATGGGCGGCGCCCACGTGTTCGAGCATCCCGACGGAAACAAACGCGTCGTATTTGCCGGTGATCGAGCGATAGTCGTCTTCAATGAACTCGACCCGGTTGCTGAGGCTCCTCGACGCCGCCTGCATCTTCGCCCAGGCGATCTGCTCATGCGAGAGATTGAAGGCCCTGACAGAGACGCCGTAGTTTTCGGCCATGTGAAGCGCCAGCGCGCCCCACCCGCAACCTGCCTCGACGACTCGCTCGCCGGGTTGAAGCTGCAACTTGCGGCAAACGTAATCGAGCTTTGCCTTCTGCGCCTCCTCAAGCGTATCGTCAGGCGAGACGAAGTAAGCGCAGGTGTATACGAGTTGGGGATCGAGCCAAAGCTCGTAGAAATCGTTCCCGAGATCGTAGTGGCGATGGATGTTGTTTCGCGAGCCGTCGAGCGAGTTGTCCTGCAGCCAGTTCATGCACTTTGACGTAAACCGCTCGTACATGCCGCTGCCCGATCTTTCCCACTCCTCGTAAATCGCCGTCAGCACTCCGGCGAGGTCGCCCTGTAGTTCAATACGGGCATCCGCGTAAGCTTCCCCGAAGGCCATTTCGGGATCGGCCATCAGCTTGAACAAAGTCGGAAAATCACTCACAACTACCTTCCCTACGGGGTCGACACCAGGCGGCGAGACCTCGGCGCCGTCATTCATGGCCAACCGGATAGGGATTTTACCCACAGCGTGGAAAAGTTGACGTAACAGCCAGGTTTCAAGCGGGAAAGCCCCGTGCGCCTCGCCGCTGTGCTTGTTGAGCATCACGTCCGGAAAGCTCATATTCCGACTCGCCTCCACCGGGAAGTGTGCAACTGATAGTCCAGGATAACTCCGCGGGCCATAATTTGCGCGGTGTTCATGGGGATAGCGACTGGTATGCGTCTTGCTCGTTACTGAGGTTCAGGAGGCTGATATGGCGACCATGCTAAGGCCGTTGAAGGTGGAAGGAAGACCATGGGTCGACAGCGCGAACCGGACGGCGGCCTTCGTCGAGAAGCGGCTCGGCGAGGCCGGAGCGGCGCTTTGTGAGGGCATCGAGACGGGCAAGAAGTCCGCCGGCCGTGCCCTGAAGCGCGGGCGGTTGGCGGTAGAAGATGGCGCTGCCAAGGCCCAGCGGCAGATCAGACGGCATCCAGCCGGTTCGATAGCGATTTCGTTTGTAGCAGGGGCCGTGCTTGGGTTCCTGGCCCCGCGTCTGATTAGGCGGTGAACTGACGCGGCGTCCGCGGCGGCCGTCGTCCGGTGGGTTTGAGGCCCTTTGCGCAACACGCAAGGTAAGTCTGCGCCCCTGGACTCAGCCTCCCGGCATTTGAACGAAGATTTGTACGCACTTCCAATTTTGGGCCGTCGCGTGCAAAGGGTTTGGTGCGGACGGGGAGGGTCGAACTCCCATGGCCGTGAGGCCGCTGGAACCTAAATCCAGTGCGTCTGCCAGTTCCGCCACGTCCGCGGCGAGGTGCGCTTCTCTACGAGGATACCAACGTACGGCGGTTTGGCGCGGCGCCGCGGCGCATGATGGCCCTATGGCGCGTATGGCGGAAATGGAACGCCAAGGTCGGGCTGCACCGGGTCCGCTCCCGTGGGGTGTGTCTCCCAATCCTGCTTTCGCTTAGGACCGGAGAATGTCAGAGTCACGTCCACGGTCTTGGTGTCTTCGTGGATGTTGGTTGCCGAACTGGTCGGGCCGAGGTTGTCGAACAACCCTTCGTCGCGCACCACCTTGAGGAAATGGTCTGGATACGACACATTGAACGGCTGGCCCGGAGCAAGGCCCCAGATCTTGCGAATGGCGGGTTCGGAAATGACGTCGAGGCCGAGAATCGTCAGTTTGCCGGTGACGTACTGCGGTCCAGGGCTGGCGCGAAGCGTGACTGACACGGTGTGACCCGAATCATCTATCGTGCGTAGCTCCTGCGTTGTCTCGTGCAGGTAGCCGCGCCGGCGCAGAATGTCGTCCAGACGCGCCTGAGCCGCCTTCACCTTGTCGAAGTCCGCCACCTCTCCGGGTTTGAATTTCATCAGCGGCGGGATATCCTCTGCCCCGCTGACGCGGAGAGACACCAGTTTGTAAACCGGGCCGGGCTCTATCTTCACCGTGACGGCCAGCCCCTTCACGTTATCGGACGGCTTGGTGGCGATCGAAGGAAAGGAGACGCGGACGAAGCCTTTTGCCTCGTAAATCGGACGAATGGTCGAATCGAGAATCGCGCGGAAGCGGTGCTCGGTGTATCCCAGACCGATGGCGGCGCCGGAGATGGCCGTTTGCAACGCGGCCGGCAGAATGTCGCCGGTGTTCGTGAAGAACACTTCGGCGATGTTGGGCCGAGCAGTGGAGGGGCGGAAAAGAATCGTAAGGTCCGGAGAATAATCCGCGGTGAGCTGCGCCTTCACGTGTTGCTTGAAGTTATAAGGAGCAAGGCACTGCTCAATGAAGCCCGTGTATCGGTCAAGGAAAATCTGCGTCACGGGGATCTTCGGCCCGAAGAGCGGGTCTTTTTGTTGCAGACAGCGGCGGAGATCACTTTCCGGCGCAGGGAAGTCCTCAAAGGACATCGCATAAAATTGGGCGACTTCCTTCACCTCGAAGGTGGCGAGGAAACCGGGACCATTCGCATCCGAGCCGAAGTGGTATTCAAATCCGGCCTGCTCAAAAGCGCCGGTCGCCAGCAGGCGCTGGCGGGCCGTTTCAAAGTCGGCCGCCGTGACACGTTCGCCCTGCTTGAGGCCGGTGATGCCGAGGATCTGCGCCGCGGTGAATGCGTCGTTGCCGCGGACACCGAGCTTGAGAATGGGAAACGTGCCGGTTTCGGGGTTCGGAGCCGCTGCCGCGGCGTGCTTCTTCTTTGCCGTCTGGGGCGCCGCGGGCGTGGCCAGAACGGCTGCAAGCGATAACAGGAAAATCACGCGCCGCACGGAGTTCTATTCAACCTCAAAAACCAGAAACATGAGCCGCTCGTCGCGCTCGACCTGCAACACCACATTGTCGCCACTCGTAAAGTCCTTCAACAGTTGGTTCAGAACGGCCACACTGGTAACCACGCGTGTGTTCACACCATGAATGACGTCTCCGGTCTCAAGGCCCGTTTCCTCCGCGTCTGCATCCGGCGACAGCGCGGCCACAACAACGCCGCCCTGAAGGCGAAGGTCGGGCAGCAGATCGGACAGCCGCCGGTCAATTGTGACGCCGAGAATGCCGAGTTTCGGCACGAGGTTGTCCTCGCTGGTGGCGAGGTCGGCGAAACGCTCCGGGTCGTCGGTTCGTTCGATCACGCGGACGGCGAGTTCGAGCCGCTTGTCGCCACGCAGAATGCGAATGTGGGCGCGGTCGTTCGGTGAGTAGCGGAAAATGGCTAGCTCGAGTTGGCGGAGGTTGGTCACCTTCCCGCCGTCAATGGCGGAGATGATATCGCCGACGCGGATGCCGGCCTCGCTCGCGGGGCTGTCCGGGTCCACATCGCTTACCACCACGCCCCAGTCTTGCGGCAGGTCGAGACCGCTGGCCAGCGCCGGCGTGATCGTCTGCGCGTAGATCCCGATCTGGCCCCGGTGGACATGGCCGTTCTTGCGAATCTGGCCATAGACGGCCTGTACAAGGTTGCTGGGAATCGCGAAACCGATCCCTTCGCTTCCGCCGGACTGCGACAGAATCAGCGTATTCACCCCGATTAGATGCCCTG
>JAJYKC010000250.1:4205-5229 GCA_021788955.1 Acidobacteriota bacterium | reverse complement strand
GGATGGAGCCTTCGAATATCTTCGAGGCGGGGGCGGTGCGGGACGAGCGGGCGAAGTTTCTGCGCTCTGTGCGGCCGATTAAGACATCCGATGTGGACAAGTACGCGGTGGCCGGGCAGTATGGGCCGTCGCGGGCGGGCGGCGTGGAGACGCCTGGTTTCCGGGAGGAGCCGGGAGTGGACGCGGAGACGCAGACGGACACGTACGCGGCGGTGACGTTTTACGTGGACAACTGGCGGTGGGCGGGCGTGCCGTTTTACGTGCGGACGGGGAAGCGGCTGCCGAAGCGGGTGACCGATATTGCGATCCAGTTCAACTCGGCGCCGCATTCGCTGTTCGCGATCGGCGGCGAGGACGGGAGGGCGAGCGCGCGGCCGAATCTGCTGATCATGCGGATTCAGCCGGAAGAGGGGATTTCGCTGCGGTTCATGTCGAAGTATCCGGGCAGCGGGATGAAGCTGCGGCCTGTGTCGATGGATTTCAGCTACGGGTCGAGCTTCGGGACGAGGACGCCGACGGCGTATGAGACGCTGCTGGTGGATGCGCTGAGCGGGGACGCGACGCTGTACACGCGGCAGGACATGGTGGAGGCGAGCTGGCGGGCGGTGGGTCCGATATTGGATGTGTGGTCGGGGCGGCGGTTCGACTTTCCGAATTACTCGGCGGGGACGTGGGGGCCGGCGGAGAGCGACGATATGCTGGCGCGGAACGGGCATTTCTGGAGGATTCCGTAGATGGGCGCGGCGGCGGGCGCGGTGAGGCCGGAGCAGATTCTGAAAGACCTGGAAGCGCTGTGGGTGGAGCTGGGGCAGAGCGATCCGGAGAAGCGGAACGCGGTGCTGCGGGCGTGTTCGATGACACTGCTGGTGGCGCTGGACGCGGGCGACGACGAACAGGAAGCGGCGGAGACGGTGGCGGAGCTGATGCACGAGCATCCGAGCCGGTCGATTGTGCTTCGGGTGAGGAGGGACGGGGGCGAGGCGCTGGAGGCTCGGGTGCTGGCGCAGTGCTGCACTGCGCCAGC
>JAJYKC010000250.1:0-4195 GCA_021788955.1 Acidobacteriota bacterium | reverse complement strand
CGATCTGAGATTACGGCGCCGGTGGAGAGGCTGGAGGAGGCTCCGCGGATCATTTTAGGGGTGACGGTGCCGGATCTGCCGGTGGTGCTGTGGTGCCGTGGGGCGAGGCTTTGCCGGGAGAAGGGGTTCGCCGAATTGGCGGGGCTGGCGGATAAGTTGATTGTGGATTCGGCGGAGTTTCCGACGGCGGAAGAGGGGCTGGAGTTTGTGCGGAAGGCCAGCGCGCGGAAGCTGACGGGGGACCTGGCGTGGACGCGAGTGACGGCGTGGCGGGAGATGGTGGCGCTGTTGTTCGATTGTCCGGAGACGGGGATGACGGCGCGGCAGATTGAGCGGGCGCGGGTGATTTACGGGGGAAGCGAGGCGGGGAGTTCGGCGGCGTACCTGGCGGGATGGCTGCGGGCGACGCTTGGCGGAGGCGTGCTGGTGGGGATGCAGGCTCGGCGGGAGGAGGAGGGTTCGATTGTGGGAATCGAGTTTGAAGGAGACGGGATGCGGGCTTCGGTTTCGGCGCATGGAGAGTTTGCCGTGATGCGGATGAACGAGAGAGAGCACCGGGTGCCGTTTCCGCCGCAGACGCTGAGTCTGCTGCTGCGGGAGGAGCTGGGGATTCTGGATCGCGATGCGTGGTTTGAGGAGAGCCTGGGATGACGGCGCTGAAATTTCCGACGGCCAGGGAGGCAGCCGAGGCGTGTGCGCGGCGGATGGAGCAGGTGATTGTGGACCGGGTGCGGGAGACGGGGCGGGCGGCGGTGGCGATATCGGGAGGGACGACGCCGCGGCACATGCTGGAGGCGATGCGCGCGGGCGGGGCGGAGCTCGAGCGGGTGCATTGGTTCTGGGTGGATGAGCGGTGCGTGGGTGCGGAGGATAAGGACAGCAATTACCGGATGGCGCGGGAGGCTCTGTTCGAGCCGGCGCAGATTCCGGAGGAGAACGTTCATCGGGTGCCGGTGGAGTTGGGTCCGGAGCGGGCGGCGGCGGAGTATGCGCGGGAGATGCAGAGGTTCTTCGGGCTGGCCGATGGGATGGCGCCGGAGTTCGACGTGGTGCATTTGGGGATGGGTCCGGAGGGACACACGGCGAGCTTGTTTCCGGGGCAAAAGTTGATTCGAGAGCGGGTGAGGTTGACGGCGGCGGTGACGACTCCGAAGCCGCCTCCGGTGCGGGTGACGATGCTGCCGGCGGCGATACTGGGGGCGCGTCATATCGTGGTGCTGGCGGCGGGGGCGGACAAGGCGGAGGCGGTGGCGCGGGCTCTGAACGGGGCGGATGCGATGGAAGTTCCGGTGGCGATGACGGGACGGGCGGCGGGAGACGTGGTATGGTTCCTGGATGAGAGCGCGGCGTCGGCCGCCGGGGCGTGGGTGCGTCCGGGCGCGTAACGAGCGACAATAGCTCTCAGGCAACCCTTATGCCTCGATACCAGATCTACCGGATGAAAGATGGGACGCGGGAGCAGTTCCGCTGGCAGCCGCACACGGCGGGGACCACGGTGTTGAAGCCGAAGGACTTCGAGAAAGAGGCGGTGGTGGAGGCCACGAGCGAGTATGCGGCGTGGCAGATGCGGCGGGAGAGCGAGGCGCCGCTGCGTGTGGGAGATCTACTGGAGATCGACGGGGGCCATTTGCGCATCTATAAATACGTGGGGTTCGAGGATGCGGTATGGTTTTTACCGGAGGCAGCGAAGACGCCCAGCGCGGGAGCCGGGAACTGAGGAACGGGTTTCACGCGGGGCCTGGGGCGCAGGGGGCGTCCGAGGGAAGAATGGCTGAAGCGCCACAGAACGGAGTGGGGAGTCCGTACTTCCAGGGTGGACGCATCAACTCTTTCGCGTTGGTGAGTTACATACCGGAACCGTTGGCGGGATTTCTCGATAATTTACGGCGCGAGTTGGTGCCGAGTTGTTTCCTCCACGCCCATGTGACGGTGCTGCCGCCGCGGCCGTTGCGGGTTTCTCCGGCGGTGAGCTGGGACGCGATCTGTAGCGCGGCGAAGAACTTCAAGCCGTTCGATCTGGAGTTGGGTGAGATTGAGATATTCCCGGTTTCGGACGTAATTTTCGTGGGAGTGCGTGCGGGGTTGGAGAGTCTGAAGGTGATGCACGATGCGCTGAACCGGGATGGACTCCTGTACGGGGAGCCGTTTCCGTATCATCCGCATGTGACGGTGGCGCAGAGTTTGCAGCCGGATCAGTTGGATGAGTTTTACGAGATTGCGCGGCGGCGGTGGAGGGAGTACCGGGAGGCGCGCGGGTTCCGGGTGGAGCGGGTGACGTTTGTGCAGAACACGCGGCGGGACGTGTGGCTGGATTTGGGGGAGTGCGGATTAGGGACGCGGGAAGTGCATCGGATGGAGCCGCTGTTGGCGTAGGGGGGAGATGGGCGCGGCCCACGGCCGGAGTAACATCGCATCGCGGTCGTGTTGCGCTCACCGCTCCGTAATATGGCTGAAAAGGGGCTTGCGCTAGGGCACCTCGCGTGTCGTTATCGGTGGCGCGTCCTTTTCTCCTCCGAGTTCAGAGCCTGGTGCAGCAGCATTTTGAGGTACGTCTGGTACCGCAACCCCTTCTCGGCAGCGAAGGTTCTGGCCCGCGCGAGGTCATCTTCGGGCAGCCGGATTGTGATTGTTGGCGAAGGCCCGGCCTGGCTGGCCCGTTCGTGGGCAACTCGCGCCAAGGTTCCCTTGCCGAGATTGCCGGCGGCTTTGGCTTGCTCAAATCGGTCTGCGATCAGGTTTTGATTTTTCGACCACCATTCGGCCTCTTGTGCCTCAGTCTTGAAGGGTGGCTGTTTCTTGGCCATATTCGATCACCTCTCGCGTTCCTGGCAGTAAAACTGAATCAGCCGTTTGATTGGTTCGAACGCCGTTACAACGCGTACCCGGTCTTCGCGCCATGTGGTCACCACGAGAAGAACGCGGCCTTGAGTTGTGGCGCCAAAGTTGAGAAAGCGCTCCTCCCCTTTGACGATCTCCATTCCGATGTCCACCGGATCGTTGAGGATGACTTGCTCCGCCTCTTCCGGCAGGACGCTGTGACGAGCCACTGTTTGTCGCTTTCAAGTGTACCCTGTTTGTAGGTACACTTAAGCGCCGCCTTGGGTCAGCCGCTTACATTAAGAGGTTCAGGTCCGCTCTTTCGAGCGTTCCGGTTCCGTTCTTCGAGGAGGCGGACCAAGTCCTGGCCGAGCAGGCCGGAAGTCTCAAGATCCTTGCGGCCGCGGCCGGTGGCGGCGCCGTCAGACGGCATATTGGAATTCGGCTTCGGCGAGGACTTCGTTTCGGAAGTAGCGGCTTAGGCCGGCGGGGGTGCGGAGGTCGATGCGGCGTCCGCCGAAGAACGGGGAGAGTTTCTGGGCGAGGCCGAACATTCCGAAGTAGCCGGGGGTGTGGCCTGGTTCGAATTCGACGAGCACGTCTACCTCGCTCGTGGGACTGAAGTCATCGCGGAGGACCGAGCCGAATAAGGCGAGGCGGCGGATGTGATAGCGCCGGTAGAATTCCGAAATCTTCTGTTGCGAAGGCCGGATGGCCGTGCGGAGGCGGGGTGTCATCGTGGCTGAATCATGGTGCGGGCGGTTGATCGAGGAACACACGGATGCTGGCGGATGTCCAGGTCGCGACGCCACAGTCGAAAAAGCCGGTGTCTTCGGTCCAGATGGGGCAACGGAGGGCCAGGGCGGTTGCGAGGATCGGCCAGTCTTCCGGATCGCGTGTTCCGAGACGCTTGCGACCTTCGGCCTCGAATTCCGCATAGAGATCCTTTTCGACGAGTGTTCCTAAGGCTGCGAGGGACCGCAAGAGCGCGAGAGCCTTGGCTGGATCGCCGCCACGCCTGAATACAAGAGTGGCCGAGTGCTCTTCGGCTTCGGCGTAGAAGACTTCTGGAACAAAGACGGTGATCTTGCCGGGCTAGGCTTCGAGGATTCCGCGGACGCGCCGGCCGAGTACGGCACGAATGAGGATATTGGCGTCGAGAACCAGGGATTCCCGCATGAGTTCGTCTTCGGAGGCGCCCCAGGCAGCGATCATGGCGTCGAGTTCGCGGGCGGCGGCCCGCATGGCGGCGATGTCCGCCTTGCGGGTTCGTTTCTGCGCGGGAATGAAAAAGCCGAGCGTCTCGCCGTGCCGGGTGATGGCCAGGGTGCGTCCGCTTTCGAGGTAGCCCGCGAGGTTTTCGCGGAATTCTCGTATC
>JAJYKC010000249.1 GCA_021788955.1 Acidobacteriota bacterium | reverse complement strand
CGGCGGCGCCGGCCTTGGTCCAATCGATCGCCTCGACGTTGTGGCCGGTGACGAACGTGACGATGGAAGTGTGCTCGCGGTGCGTGAGCGGAACGCCGGAGTACGCCGCGATGCCGAGCGGCGTTGTCACACCCGGCACCACTTCAAACGGGATGCCGGCTTCGGCGAGCGCTTCGGCCTCTTCGCCGCCGCGGCCGAAGATGAACGGATCGCCGCCCTTCAGGCGCACGACGGTAAGCCCGCGGCGGGCGCGCTCGACGAGGAGTTCACAGATTTCGTCCTGGGAAAGCGTATGTTCCGCGCGCTTCTTGCCGACGTAGAGCCGCTCGGCGGAAGCGGGCGCGTAGTCGAGCAGCGCGGTGTTGGCGAGGTTGTCGTAGAGCACGCACTGCGCGCGCTCGAGCACCTCGCGGCCCTTCAGGGTGAGCAGGCCGGGATCTCCCGGGCCTGCGCCGACGAGGTAGACTTTGCCGGGCGCGGTCATGACCCCGCGGCGGCGGCGAGGATCTCGTCCGCTCCGCGTTCGAGCATGCGGCGCGCGGCGTTGCGGCCGAGCGTCGCGGGCTCGCTGCCTTTCTCGTTCCAGCGAACAATGCGGGAGCCGTCGGGCAGCGCGACGACGGTGTCCAGGTGAAGCACGCCGTTCCGCGCGGTGGCGTGCGCGCCGACCGGGGCCTGGCAGCCCGCGCCGAGTTCGAGCAGGACGGCGCGTTCGGCGGTGACGGCGAGCCGCGCCGCTTCGTCATCGAGCACACGCGCTGCGAGTTGCGCGGATTCCGAGCCTTCGCGCGCTTCGATGGCGAGTGCGCCCTGGCCCGGGGCCGGGCACAGGCGCGAAGGGTCGAACCTTTCGACGATGCGGTTGCCCCAGCCGAGGCGGTCGAGCCCGGCCGAGGCGAGCAGGATCGCGTCATAGCGGCCTTCGTCGAGTTTGCGCAGGCGTGTGTCCACGTTGCCGCGGATGTCGAGGATTTCGAGATCCGGCCGCAGCGCGCGGACCTGCGCGGAGCGGCGCGGGGAACTGGTGCCGACCTTGGCGCCTTTAGGGAGTTCGTCGAGCAGGCGGCCGCAAGCGGCGTCGCGCGCGTCGGCGCGGACCGGCACGGCGGCGAGCGTGAGGCCCGGCGGAATCTCGGCCGGCATGTCCTTCAGGCTGTGCACGGCGATGTCGATGGAGCCCGACAGTAGAGCCTCCTCGATCTCCTTGGTGAACATGCCCTTCGTGCCGACCTTGGCCAGCGTGACATCGAGCACGCGGTCGCCGGTGGTGTGGATCACTTCGATCGACGGAATAAAACCGGCGGCTTCGAGTTGGGAGGCGACCCACCGGGCCTGCCAGAGCGCGAGCGCCGAGCCGCGCGTGCCGATACGTACAGATTTCATTCGTCGCCGAGCCGGAATATCCGGCGGATCGTGGAGATGACGTGCACGCCGTCAGCTTGCGCGGCGTTGCGCCGAAGTTCGGAAATCGGACCGTGGGCGATTTTGTTGATGATGCCGCGGGTTATCTGCTCGATGGCTTCTTCCTGCTCCTTGGTGAGTGTGCCGAGCCGGCCGCGAGCACGGGCGATCTCGCCGGCGCGCACGGTTTCCAGTTGTTCCTGCAAATTCAAAATCGTCGGGGCGACCTCGCGGATCTTCAGCCGCTCCATCATGCGGGCGGCTTCTTCCTCGACGATGCGTTCGGCTTCGAGCGCCACCTGCTTGCGGTTCTCGACGTTGCGCTCAACGACGCCGCGGAGGTCGTCGATGTCGTACAGGAACGCGTTTTCCAGTTGATTCACCGCGGGCTCGATGTTGCGCGGGACGCCGATGTCGATTAAGAACACCGGGCGGTTACGGCGCTTGTCCAACGCCCGCTTGACCTGTTCGCGGGTGAGGACGTAGTGCGGCGCGCCGCTCGATGTGATGACGATGTCGACTTCGGGCAGGGAGGCGAGGTAATCCGTGTAAGGGACGACGGTGCCGTTGAACAGGCGCGCCATTTCGAGGGCGCGTTCTTCGGTGCGGTTGGTGACCAGGATGCGAGTGACGCCGTTCCGTGCGAGGTGGCGGGCGGCGGCTTCCGACATTTTCCCGGCGCCGATGATCATGATGGCGCGGTCTTTGAGCGAGCCGAAGATTTCGCGCGCCAATTCGACGGCGGCGAAGCTGACGCTGACGGCGCTCGACCCGATTTCGGTTTCCGTGCGGACGCGCTTGGCGACGCTGAAGGCGCGCGTCATGACGGTTTCCAGGAACCCGCTCGCCGCGCCGTGCTCGCGGGCGAGCGCATAGGCGGCCTTGAACTGGCCGAGGATCTGCGGTTCGCCGACAACCATGGAGTCGAGGCTGGAGGCCACGCGGAACAAGTGGCGGATCGCATCGGCCCCTATGTAGTGATACACGTAGGGCCGGAACTGGACGGGGTCGACGTTTGTGCTGGAAAAGAACTCGTCGACGGCGAGTTCGGGGTCGGAGTTTTCTTCGCTGGCGAGCGAGACTTCGACGCGGTTGCAGGTCGACAGAATCATCGCTTCCAGGAGGCCGGGCCTTGCGGTGAGCGAGCGGAGGGCGCCGGGAAGGACCTCGGCGTCGAAGGCGAGCCTCTCGCGCAACTCAACCGGCGCTGTTTTGTGGCTCAAGCCCGTGACAGTGAATTTCATCGCATCAACGGAGGATCAGGGAGCGCAGTCCGATGTGCGCGACCCAGGTAAGCGCGGAGCAGCCAAGAACGGTGATGGCCATCAGCGCCGCCTTGCGTCCGCGCAGACCGGCGGAGGCGCGAAGGAAGACCATCAGCAGACAGAACACCCATGTGAACAGGCTTATGGCGATCTTGGGATCGGCGATCCAGCTTGTTCCGGATTCAATGAACGCCCACGCGCTGCCCGCGATCACGCCGATAGTGATGAAAACAAAGCCAAAGGTCATGGAATTGGTGATCAGGTTGTCGAGCGTCGCGAGCGGTGGCAGGCGGTCGAAGAAGCGTTCGGGCCGCTTGCTTTTTAGCTGGCGTTCCTGGATGAGGTAGAAGATGCTGGCGAGCGCGGTGACGAGCAAGCCGACGTAGCCGAGCAGCACCGCGGCGACATGGGCGAAGAGCCAGGCGTCGCGCACGCCGCTGTTGGGCCAGGAGGCGACGGGGGTTTCCATGGCGCCGAGCTGGCTCATGATAAATACGAGCGGGAAGATGAACAGGCTGAGCGAGGCGAAGTGGTAGCGCCAGAAAAGAATGAGATAGGCGCCGGAGATGAGCAAAGCGCAGAGGCTGACGGCCTCGAAGAAGTTATCGACCGGAAGGCGGCCGACGGCCATGGTGGTTTCGACGATGCTGACGAAGTGGAACAGAGCGGCCGCGGTGAAAGCCGGTTGGGCGTAGCGGAAGAGGACCGTTTTGCGCTTCACCAGCACCAGAATGGCGTGGATGAGACCGACGGAATAAAGCACGGTAGCGACGCGGAGCCAGAATATCGCCGATTCGTGCATCATTTTTCAGTATAACTTTCTGGCTGCACAGGGTTTGTTCCGTCGAAGAAGGCGCGGAGGCGCTTGGCGGCGGCTGGCCCGGCGGCCTGGGCGAGGTCGGTTTCTGAGGCGGCGCGGACGCGGTCCGCGGAGCCGAATTCGCGGAGGAGCTTCGCGATCGTCTTGGGGCCGACACCGGGGACGGCGGAGAGTTCGCTGGTCATGCGGGCGGAGGCGCGGCGGCCGCGGTGGAAGGTGATGGCGAAGCGGTGGGCTTCGTCGCGGACGGTCTGGATGAGGTGGAGGACGGGGGAGAAGCGGTCAAGTTGGATGGGTTCGTCCTCGCTGCCGTAGACGTAGATGATCTCTTCGCGCTTGGCGATGGAGGCGAGCGGTTGGTTGAGGACGCCGAGCGCGTCAAGGGCATCGGCGGCGGCGTGGAGTTGGCCGATGCCGCCGTCGATGAGGATAAGGCCGGGAAGCGGCTTGTTTTCCTCTTGTAGGCGGGCGTAGCGGCGGGTGACGACCTCGCGCATGGAGGCGAAGTCGTCGATGCCTTCGACGGTCTTAATGAGGAACTTGCGGTAGTCCGACTTCTTCATGCGGCCGTCTTCCCAGACGACCATGCTGGCCACGGTTTCTTCGCCCTGGAAGTGGCTGATGTCGAAGCACTCGATGCGCCGCGGCGGGTCTTCGATGCCGAGGGTATCGCGGAGCGCCTCCTGGATGGCTTTCGAGTTCGGGCGCATGACGCGGAAGCGCTGCTCGAAGCTTTGGCGGGCATTGGTTTCGGCGAGCGCGAGCATCGCCTTCTTTTCGCCCCGGCGCGGGGTGTGGATTTCGCACTTGCGGCCGCGCTTTTCGCTCAAGAACTCTTCGAGTTCGGCGCGCTCTTCGAAATCGACGGGAACGTGGATGAGGGCGGGGACGTAGGGTTGGCTGAGGTAGACCTGCTTCAAGAGGGAGGTGAAGAACTCGGCGGGCGAGAAGTCGGGCTGGTCCTCCCAGAAGAAGTCGCGGCGCTCGACGATGCGGCCGTTGCGGAGGTGGAAGAGGTTGATGGCGACGAGCGGGGGTTCGGCGTAGTAAGCGTAGATGTCGACGTCGGCGCCTTCGGCCGCGGCGATGCGCTGTTTTTCTTCGCGCTCCTCGATGGTGGCCAGAAGATCCCGGAGGGAAGCGGCCTCTTCGAAGCGGAGGCCGGCGGAGGCGGCCTCCATGCGGGAGCGGAGTTCGGCGGAGAGATCCTTAAGCCGGCCTTCGAGGAAGTAGCGGACGTTCTGGGCGGCGCCGGCGTAGTTTTCGATGGTGGTGAGGCCGGCGCAGGGGCCCAGACATCGGTGGATGTGGTATTCGAGGCAGGGGTGGGAGTGGGAACGTGTGAGATCGACGCGGCAGGAAGGGATTTTGAAGTAGCGGTGGATGAAGTGGACGAGGCGGTGGGCGAGGTTGCCGGGGAAGTAGGGGCCGAAGTAGCTGGCGCCGTCCTTGAGCAGGCGGCGGGTTACATAAACGCGGGGAAATGTCTCGTTGGTCAGCTTGATGTAGGGGTAGGTTTTGTCGTCGCGGAGGAGGATGTTGAAGCGGGGTTTGTGGCGCTTGATGAGTTCGTTTTCCAGCGCGAGGGCTTCCTTGGGGTTGGCGACGACGATGAAGTCGATTGCGGCGGCGGCGGCGATGAGGGCGCCGGTTTTGGGTTCGGCGAGGCGGTCGTCGGAGAAGTAGCTGCGGACGCGGGCGCGGAGGTTGTTGGCCTTGCCGACGTAGATGATTGTGCCGTTGGGGT
>JAJYKC010000248.1 GCA_021788955.1 Acidobacteriota bacterium | reverse complement strand
GATCCGGCGAAGGACGTGTGGCGGGGCGGGAGCCTGGAATGGTTCACGGTGCAGGACTGGATGGAGGCGGGCGGAGATGGGATGCACGTGGGGGTGATTCCGGTGGATGCGCCGCTGGCGAGCTTCGGAGATATTAACCGCGGGGAGTGGCCGGCGGAGTTTCGTCCTAAGAGCGCGACGATGCTTTCTTACGCGATGAATAACTACTGGCATACGAACTACCGCGCGGCGCAGGGCGGGGAGTTTACGTTCCGGTATGTGGTGACGAGCGCGGCGGCGCTGGATGCGGCGGCGTTGACGCGGCTGAGCGAGGAGAGCATGCGGCCGGCGGAGGTGAATCATGTCGTGTCGCAGGATAAGCCGGGGAATCCGGAGCGGCCGCTGCCCGCGGCAGGGACGGGGTTCCTGGAGGCGGATGCGAAGGACGTGGTGCTGGAGACATGGAAGCGGGCCGAGGATGGTAGCGGCAGTATATTGCGATTGCGGGAGACGGCGGGTCAGGCGGCGACGGTGCGGCTGCGTTTTTTGCACGGGGCTGTGAAAGAGGCGGAGTTGTGCGATGGGGTGGAGGGGTCGGTGCGGGGGCTCGCGGTGGCGGATGGGGTGGTGAGCGTGCCGGTGGGGGCGTTTGAGGTGGTTACGGTTCGGGTGAGGTGAGGGGTGGGGGGAGCTTTTTGATCGCGTCCGGGCGTTTGGCGTTCTGGTCGGAGGTTCGGGTGAGACGTTCGTTAGCGTTCGCGAACTTCGTCCGGGTGTAGGGCCAGCAGGCCATCAAATCGCTTGAAGTCGCGTACGTTGATAGTCAGTAGCCAACTAATACCGTACGTGTACATTGTGGCCGCGAGTTTCGCATCGTAAACCTGTACTCCCCGAACGCTGTGCTTCACGAGCAGGGCGCGCCATCGCTCGTGCGTTTCGCGGTTGTCCGGCAGGAACTCGAAATCGCGCTCAATTACGCGCGCGAGCTGGTTTGTCTCAGCGACGCTCAGGCCGAAGCCGTTCTTATCGAGCGGCCTAGTCGATGCGTTCCAAAACTCCGCGAGGGTTTGCGATGTATAACAGAGACGCGCTCCCTGCGCGACGAGCGCCTTTAGTGCGCCGGTGATGACGGAGTGATGCGGATCATCGCTCTTGCTGATGCGCAGAAGGATATTGCTGTCTAGGAGACACGCCTCGCCCTCGGCCATCAGTCATGATCCTGATAGAGGGCTTCGCGGCTGAATGCCTCATCCGGCAGGAGGGGGATCTTGGCAGAAAACTGGGCGAGTTCCTGCAGCGTGCGGTCGAGCTGATCCGTGGTCAGCTTCTTGGCCGCGCCCATGTGCACCGCTTCTTCGAGCAAGGTTGCAGCGTAGTCCGTTGGTTTGACGCCATGAGCCGCCGCCTGACGGTTCAGCTCAGCCTGCGCTTCCGGCTTGATATTGATAATTATCGACATAGCCGATCTCTCGTTTGGCCGCTGTCCTGCGTGCTTCAACACCTTGATTATAGTGTTTCACTCATGTGCATCAAACACCAGGGAAGGAAATTTAAGACTCGGCGCATTGCTTAGTACGTTGGGATTGCTGACGACGGCCTTCATTATTGGCGGCTATCAGGACTTGGTTGCCGGGGCCGAGAATCATATAGGGCGGCGGTGATGCCCGGGAGTGCTGTCCGTGGATTCGGGTAGCGGGTTGCGAAGGGCGCACCCTCGGCGAGCGAGGCGCGCGCGGCAGGGTTCTGTTCGGTAGCGGCTTATTCTGGGCTAGACCGGAGACCGAGGCCCCCTTTTGTACGAGACGGTGAGTTCTCGCCCAGGTGGATCACTTGCGGGGCGGGGATGATGTGTCCGGGCGTCCAGCGTCAATATTCGAGCTCGTCCGGCAGCCACTCACGATCGTAGCTGGCGAAGACGGCAGCATCGAGCATGCACGGCAGAACGTCCGCGGCGGCGCAGAGGGCGTGAACGGCACTCATCACTAGGTCGTAGCAGCCCTGATCAGCGAGGCTCGCCGCCGAGATTTTCACGGGTAGACGAGTATTCTTCGTTAGCCACTTCATGATTCGACTGTCGAGCGGGATCTCGTAGCGCGTCATTCCCAGCCACTGCCAGAAGTTTCGCGATTGCTTGGGGCCGAATCCAAGCAGCTTCTCGTCGACGGCTTCAGCTACTGATCGCTCCACGGCCACGTGGGCCCAAGAAGGCGCGCTTACGCGCTGTTCACGAAGGCGCTCGAAGGCATCCTCCATGACCTTCCAACCGCCCGAGTCCAACCACGTGAGATTCGCCTGGGCGTGCCTGGCTATTGTGTTTCCGCGCCGGATTCCTCCAAAGCTACTCAGTTCGGCTTTCAGCAGTATCTCAGCGCCAGTGGTCGAGCAGTTCTGAAGGCTTGCGCGAAAGGGTTTGCATCGCAGGAACCGAGTGACGGGGCTGTCTGGGCCCGATCCTTGCTGTGTCGTCAGAAGGCAACCTAGCATTACTCGCCAGAATTCCTCTCGCTGGAAGGTAGGGGGGCTCCCGGTCACGTTGTCGTGGAGGCGTTGGACAACGAAGACGTTTTCCTCCATGGTCGTGAAAAGGGCACGTACCGCTTTCAGTTCGTCGTCGGCGATGGTCCAATGGATCTGCAACAGGCGGTCCAGGCTTCAAACGATCATTGTAGGTCAAGGTTGGTTGGCTGGACGACCCTGGGATGGGTCGTACCTGCGGATTCGTTGGGGTAATGCGGGCGTGGCCGGCGACGGTGGCGTCGGACGGATTGCCGCCGGCGCGCAGCATGTGCGTGGCGGTGAGGGTGGCTTGTTACGCCACGGGTTACGGGTTCAGGTGGTACGAAGCGCCGAGGGGGCCGGCGGGGGCGAGGTGTTTGCGGGCGCGGACGAGTTCGGCGATCTGGCGGATGTGGCCGAGGTCGTGCATCGCCCATTCGTGGAGCATCTGGGTGAGGGTGATTTCGCCGGCTTCGTGGTGGCGGGCGCGGCGGTCGCCGGCGGTGCGGGGGAGGGTGCGCAGGAATTCGATGTTGGTCTCGCGCTGGTCTTCGAAGTGATCGAAGGAAAGTTCGGGATCGGCGCCGCGGTAGAGATCGTAGTACATGCTTGCGTCGTCGGGGGCGAACTCGGGGAGGTCTTCGGAGAGGAAGCGATCGAGCCTGGCGCGGTAGCAGTGGGCTTCGGAGTGGGACAGGTGCGCCAGGATTTCGGCGACGGAGAAACGGTCCGGGGCGGGCTTCCAGCGGGCGTCTTCGTCAGTAAGCGCGCACATGAGGCCGCGCAGGATGGAGGGCGTGGCTTCGAGCTGGTTGAGGCAATCGAGCTGTGGCTCGGGTTCGGGCACGTAGACAGGCTAGCAGGAGCGGGCGGTGGTCAAGCGAAGGTCAGGCGGTATGTCTCGCCGGGCGTGAGGCGGACGCGGATGGCGCCTTCCGGGGTTGGTTCGAAGGGGACGGCGCGGCCTCGGGCGGTGCGGAGCGAGGCGATGCGCGTGCCGGGGGCGGGGCGGAGGAGGTGTTCGCGGGCGAGAGTGGGGTGGAGGGTGGCGGTGGTGGCTTTGCCGGCGGCCCAGGCGAGGTCGATGGTGAGGCCGGCGCGGGCGCGGAGACCTTTCACGCGGCCGGTGTGCCAGGCGTTCGGGAGGGCGGGAAGAAAGTCAATGCCGCCGTCGTGGCTTTGGAGGAGCATTTCAGCGATGGCGGCGGTGGCGCCGAAGTTACCGTCGATTTGGAAGATCCAGGATTTGCCGGCGGGGTGGGTGTCGAATAAGTTGGGTCCGGTGGAGTGTTGGAGCAGGAGGCGGACGGACTCCCAGGCCTTTTCGGCGTCGAGGAGGCGGGCCCAGAAGCAGATGGCCCAGGCGCGGCTCCAACCGGTGTAGGCGCCGCCCGCGGCGAGGCGGCGGTCGAGGGAGACGCGCGAGGCGTGCCAGAACTTCTGGTTGCGGCGGGAGGTGAATTCGCCGCCGGGGTAGAGCGGGTACAGGTGCGACATGTGGCGCTGGCCGGGGGTGCTTTCTTCAAAGTCTTGCGACCATTCCTGGAGCTGGCCGTACCGGCCGATTTGGTAGGGGATGAGGCGGGCGCGGGCGGCGGCGAGGCGGGCGGAGAGTTCGGAATCGAGGCCGAGGATGCGGGCGGCGTCGATGCAGTGGGTGAAGAGTTCGGAGATGAGAGCCATGTCCATGGTGCAGCCGTCGCTGGTTTCGGCGACGCGCCCGTCGGGGGCGAGGAAGTTGTTTTCGGTGGACTCGGAGGGGCAGGTGGTGAGGTGGCCGTCGCCGCGCTCGATCAACCAGTCGAGATAGAACTCGGCGGAAGATTTCATGACCGGGTAGGCGCGGGAGCGGAGGAAGGCGGTGTCGCCGCTGAAGGCGTAGTGCTCCCAGAGGTGGGCGCAGAGCCAGGGGCCGCTCATGGGCCAGTTCGCCCAGGTGGGCGAGCCGTGGCCGTAGTCGCCGACGGGCGCGGACTGGCGCCAGAGGTCGGCGTTGTGGTGGGAGACCCAGCCGCGGCAGCCGTAGTTGATTTGCGCGGTTTTGGCGCCGTTCTTACTCAAGCCTTCGATGAGATCGAACAGGGGTAAGTGGCACTCGGGTAAGTTACAGGTTTCGGCGTGCCAGTAATTCATCTGGGTGTTGATGTTTGTGGTCCAGTTCGAACTCCAGGGCGGTTGCATGAGTTCGTTCCAGATGCCTTGTAAGTTGGCGGGTTGGGCGCCGGGGCGGGAACTTGCAATGAGTAAGTAGCGGCCGTATTGGAAGTAGAGGGCGGCGAGGTCCGGGTCGGGATGGGCGGGGAAGTCGCGGAGGCGCTCGTCGGTGGGGAGATGGGAGGAGGCGGACTGGGGGAGTTCGAGGGCGACGCGGTGGAAGAGAGATTGGTGGCCGGCGATGTGGGCGGCGCGGAGGGCGGCGTAGGACTTGCGGGTGGCGGCTTCGGTCTGGCGGCGGCAGGCTTCGGCGATCGAGGCGGAGGAGCCGTCGGGGTTGCGGTCGAAGCCGCGGAACCCGGTGTTGGCGGCGAGGATGAAGGTGAGGGCGCGGGCGTTTTCGATGCGCAGGGTGTGGCCGGCGGCGCGGATGGAGCCTCCTTCGGCGAGGGCCTGGAGGCGGGCTTCGAAGCGCATGCCCTTGCCTTCGGCGGGGTCGTAGACGATGGGGTTGGCGGTGTTCTGGTAATTGGGTGCGACGTGGGAGGGCGCTTTGCCGGTGAGGCGGAGCGTGCCGGAGTCCGTGGCTTCGGCGGTGGTGGGGATGGGG
>JAJYKC010000247.1 GCA_021788955.1 Acidobacteriota bacterium | reverse complement strand
TTCCTCGGCAAACGCGGGTATGATAGCCTAAGTATTTACTCGCCTAGAGGTTACTTCGTGGACAGACTGACGCGGAAAGAACTCAAGCGCGACCCGCTCGCGCTTGAAGTTCAACACGGTTTTGAATTCTTAACAACGCATCGCCAGGAGACGATCCGGTATGGAACGATCGCCTTGGTGGTGATTCTGCTGGGTGGAGCGATTTATCTCTTCCACCGGCATGAGCAGGGTGTACGCGAAGACGCCCTAGCTAAGGCGATGCGGGTGAACGAGGCGCCCGTCGGGGCTCCGGCCGGTTCCGCGCCCATTACTTTCGCCTCGCAAAAGGAAAAGGATCAGGCCGTCGCGCAAGCTTTTACCGGCTTAGCGGCCAAGTATCCTGGAACATCGGAAGGGACCGTGGCTGAGTTCTTCCTGGCGGCTCATGCCGCCGATGCTGGCGATATGGCCCAGTCTGAGAAGCGTTTCCGGGACATCGTCGACAATGGCGACGGGCCGTACGTTTCCCTAGGCAAGCTTTCTCTTGCAAAAATCTACGCGTCGGAAGGCAAGACCGCGGACGCAGAGAAGCTCCTTCGTTCGGCGATCGAAAAGCCCACTGCCCTGGTTTCGAAGGAGCAGGCCCAAATCCAATTGGCCGAAGTCCTTGCAAAGACCAATCCGAAGGAAGCCAAGGCGCTACTCGGGCCGCTGCGTTCGAGTTCTCGGCCCGCGGTGAGCCAGGCGGCGATCGAGGCCTACTCGTCCCTTAAGCTCGACTGATGCAGGCCGCTCTGGCGTTGCTGCGCTTCCCGGTGGAACAAAGCCGCGGGCGCCGCTATCCAGAGCCCCGGCATCGCTACCGCAACGAGTTCCAGCGCGATAGGGACCGTGTCATCCATGCTCGCGCCTTCCGCCGGCTGGAAAACAAGACCCAAGTTTTCCCCGCCTCTCTTTCCGATCACTTTCGCAATCGCCTGACGCACACCATCGAGGTCAGCCAGCTCGCTCGGACTGTCGCGGTCGTGCTTGGCCTCGATGAGAGCCTCGTGGAGGTTCTTGCCCTGGCCCATGACATTGGACATCCCCCGTTCGCGCATGCCGGCGAGGAGGAGCTGGACCGGCAGATGCAGCGGTTCGGGGCACGGTTCGACCATAACCGTCATGCACTGCGGATCGTGGAGACGTTCGAACAACGCTATGCGCGCTTTCCCGGCCTCAATCTGACGTTTGAGGTCCGGGAGGGCATCCTCAAACATTCAAAAGATTTATCCCCGGCCGAGGACCGGGAATTTGATGAATATCTCCCCGCCTTGCGTCCGCCCCTCGAGGCACAAATCATCGACCTGGCCGACGAGATCGCCTACAACACGGCCGACTTGGACGATGCCTGGTCGGCCGGACTGGTGGATGCGGACTCGGCGTGTTCGGCGATCGAGGAGTTCGCCGCGCTATGGGAACGGGAGGCGACACAGTTTCCCGGCGCGACCGAGCGGGAACGGTTTTACGAAGTCCTTCGCCAGTTGGTGGATGCGTTGGTCACGGGGTTAATCGAGGGGACGCGGGAAGCGAGTCTCGCGGCCGGAGCCGGAAGTGTCGAAGACGTCCGGAGCCATCCGGCGCGGCTGGTTCGCCTGACGGAAGAAACGCAGCGGCTGAACCGCGGACTAAAACATTTCCTGCACAAAATGGTTTATGGCTCCGAGACGCTGCTTGCCGAGCGCCGTGCCTCCACCACCCGCATCGCGCAGATGTTCACCTACTTCATGGACGGCCCGGAGCGGCTGCCCGACAGCTACCGGGAAGGATTGAGCGAGCAGCCGGCGCACCGGATCGTCTGCGATTACATCGCCGGGATGACGGACCGGTACTTCGAAAAAACCTACCGCGAACTTTTCGGCTGATCTTCCGTTCGCGCGTGGACGCTCTGCACCTCCGCGGCTCGGACAGCGTACTGCTTGCGCAGCATACGGCAGAGTTCGGCGGCGAGAGCGCCGGCATCCTCGCCGGAGCCGTGGGACAACTCGACCTTCAAGTAGACATCGGTTCGGGGCATTCTTCCTGATGATACCGGGAACTAGTTCGGGTCACCGAAGATGCCACAATGGTGATTTATGCAAATCATCAAGGTCATTGGACGAGAAATACTGGACTCGCGCGGCAACCCCACAGTGGAGGCCGACGTAGAGCTGGAGGACGGCAGTTTTGGCCGGGCGGCGGTGCCTTCGGGGGCCTCGACCGGCGAGTTTGAAGCCGTCGAACTCCGCGACAACGACAAGTCACGCTATTTGGGCAAGGGCACGCGGACCGCGGCGAAGAACGTTAGTGAAAAAATCGCGCCGGCGGTGCTAGGAATGTCGGCGTTCGACCAGGCGGGGCTCGACCACAAGATGATCGCGCTCGACGGGACGAACAACAAGGGTTCGCTGGGCGCGAATGCCATTCTGGCTGTGTCGATGGCCGTGGCGCGAGCGGCGGCGAACTCGCAGATGACGCCTCTCTATCGCTACCTGGGCGGCGCGCAGGCAACGCTGCTTCCGGTGCCGATGATGAACATCCTCAACGGCGGCGCGCACGCCGACAATTCCGTGGACCCGCAGGAGTTCATGGTGGTGCCTTTCGGCGCCAAGAATTTTGCCGATGCTGTGCGCATGGGCGCCGAGGTGTTTCACACATTGAAGGGCGTGCTGAAGAAGCGCGGTTACTCGACCGCAGTGGGAGACGAGGGCGGGTTCGCACCGAATTTGAAGTCGAACGAAGAGGCGCTCGAAGTGGTGCTCGAGGCGATCCAGAAGGCCGGCTACAAGCCCGGCGAGGATTTCGGCATCGCGCTCGATCCGGCGGCGAGCGAATTCTACGACGACGAGAAGAAGAAGTACGTCTTCAAGAAATCCGACAAGAGCGAGCGGACCAGCGAGCAGATGGTGGAGTTCTGGGCGAACTGGGCTCGGCAGTATCCGATCGTGTCGCTCGAAGACGGCATGTCGGAATCGGACTGGGACGGCTGGAAGCTGCTGACCGATACGCTGGGCGGCAAGATTCAGCTTGTTGGCGACGACATTTACGTGACCAACACCGAGATCTTCGCCCGCGGTATCGCCAAGGGCATTGCGAATTCGATTCTGGTGAAGCTGAACCAGATCGGATCCGTAACCGAGACGCTGAACGCGGTGCACATGGCCGACGACGCCGGCTACACCGCGGTGATTTCGCACCGCTCGGGCGAAACCGAGGACCCGTTCATTGCCGATTTCGCCGTTGCGACCCGCGCCGGCCAGATCAAGACCGGCTCGGCGAGCCGCACGGACCGCATCGCCAAGTACAACCAGCTCATCCGGATTGAGGAAGAACTGGGCTCTGCGGCTGAGTTCCCCGGCGGAAAGGCATTCCGCCGCTAATGGCCGCGCAACATCCGTTGGTATTAACGATTCTCGACGGCTGGGGATTTTCCCCGGCCGTTGAAGGCAACGCCATCGCACTGGCGCGCAAGCCCAACTACGACGCGCTGCTGCGCGAATACCCGAACACGCTGGTGCGGACCTCGGGGCCAAGTGTCGGCCTACCGGAAGGGCAGATGGGCAACAGCGAGGTGGGACACCTCAACATCGGCGCCGGGCGGATCATCCAGATGGATGTCACGCGGATCGACCAGATGATCTCCACCGGTGAGATTTTCGACCATCCGGTGCTGGTGGAGGCCATGAAGCGCGCCCGGGGCAAGCGCCTGCACTTGATGGGGCTGTGCAGCGACGGCGGCGTACACTCGCTTTTGACGCATCTCTACGCGCTGCTCGAGATGGCGCATCGTTTCGAGCTGAACGACGTCTGCGTGCACTGCTTTCTCGACGGCCGCGACACGCCGCCGAACAGCGGGGCGGGCTTCGTCGAAGAACTCCAGAAGGTGCTTCGGGAAAAGCACGTAGGCCGAATCGCCACTGTAAGCGGCCGCTACTACGCCATGGACCGCGACAAGCGATGGGAACGCGTGGAGCGCGCGTTTGATGCGCTCCGTTTCGGAGGCGGCGAGAAGACGGCGGACCCGGTGGCTGCCATCCGGCAGAGCTACGAAAAGGGCGTTACGGACGAGTTCTTCGAGCCGGTGACGGTCGTGGATGCCCGCAACGAGCCGGTGGGTTTGATCCGCGACGACGATGTGTCGATCTTCTTCAACTACCGCGCCGACCGCGGGCGCGAGATGACCATGGCGCTTAGCGGCGACGTGACGGTTCCCTACCACGGCAAGGCGCCGCGCGGATTGCACCACGTGACCATGACCGAGTACGACAAGACGTTCCATTGCCCGTTTGTGCTCGCGCGGGAGCATCCGCACAACATCCTGGCCAACGTCATGGGCGGGTTGAACTGGAAGAACCTGCGGGTGGCGGAGACCGAGAAATACGCGCATGTGACGTACTTTTTCAACGGGGGCAACGAGAAACCGTATTCGGGCGAGAGCAGGGAACTGGTGGCTTCCCCGAAGGTCGCCACCTATGACCTGAAGCCCGAGATGAGCGCGGCCGGGATTACGGAAGTTGTCGTCAAGGCGATCGAAAAGGGCGGTATGGACGTGGTGGTGATGAACTTCGCCAATGCGGACATGGTGGGCCACTCCGGCAAACTGGAGCCCACGGTGCGTGCCGTCGAAACCGTGGACGGCTGCCTGGGCGAGATCCACATGGCCCTGAAGCGCCACGGCGGAACGTGGCTCATCACCGCAGACCACGGCAACGCGGAAACCATGATCGACCCGGTTACCAAGGGACCGCACACGTATCACACGACGAATCCGGTGCCGCTGATTGTGGTCGATGAAGGGCGCCGCCCGCTGAAGGCTAACGGCTCACTGCGCGACATCGCGCCGACCATTCTCGGCATGATGGGCGTGCCGCAGCCCCAAGAGATGAGCGGAATGGACCTGCGCTCGGTTTAGCTTGCATGGCGCACAAGGGAGCCGCGCGGCTGGCGCCGGTCGCGGCCCTGTGGGCTTTTTTTACAACGCGCACAACGGAGCTGCGCGGCTGACGCCGCTCGCAGCCCTGTGGGCTTTCCTTACATCGCGCACAACGGAGCTGCGCGGCTGACGCCGCTCGCAGCCCTGTGGGCTTTCCTTACAGCGCGCACAACGGAGCTGCGCGGCTGACGCCGCTCGCAGCCCTGTGCGCGGCTCCGCAATCAGGGAACGATCACGCCGCAGGCGATGCGGGGTCCGGCGTTGCCCGCGGGGTCCGATTTCATGTCGTCGGGCTGGGCGTGGATGACAAGTGATGTTCCACCGTTGGCGAGAAGC